>SLDM01000342.1 GCA_007125255.1 Phycisphaerales bacterium | reverse complement strand
GGAATCTGTGTGGGTGGGCGTGGGAGGAGGGGGCTCGGCTCTGGATCCAGCAGGCGCTCGGGGGTGTGGAAGCGATTCGGCTGGGCGGAGCGATACTCGGCTCGGTGAACGGACACGTTCGGTGTAACCCACGCTCTTCACCCACACGAAACCCTGAAACGCCTCCTTTTTGAGGACGCTAAGGGCTGATCGTTATGACGATCGGGCCCGGGTAGCGAAAGGCACGAAGGCACGGCGGAAAAGTAACGAAGTGACGAAGTGACGGAGTGACGAAGGAGTAAGGGGGCGTGATTCTGTCACTTGTCACTCCACGCCTCATCCCTCCCCTCCGTGCCTGCGTGCCTACGTGCCTCGTCTTATGGCTGGCGATCACGCTGGCCACCAAGAACGACCCACACAGATTCCCGAAGCCGCATTCTAATTTGTGTGTTGCGACATTCGGATCACGCATGTGCGGAACGCGACTCGAGCGGTGATGAATGATCGAACGAGACATGCTTCACCACATACAGCTCGCTCGCATTCAACGATCATCTGTTCATGGCTGCTGAGCGATCTTCGCTGACCCTCACCGCCTTTGGTCTCCCGCCGACCCGGCCGTCATGGCTCGCTTCGCGTACTCTCTACGCTTTGCTTCCTTCGGGAACAGCGCAGAGAAGGCGGTGCCCCTCCGACGTTGAACCCTCACAAACGTCCTTGTGCTGAAGCCCTGAAGATGGCCCATGACCCCTTTCGGGGGTCGGCCGGGGAGGGACTTGTCTTCAGGATTGGGGGGCTGGCGGCGAAGCCCCCCAGTGGAGCCTCGTCGGCGCTGCGGCGTCGATGGTCGTTCCTTCGTGATCGTGGTCCAGGCGATTGCCGCCGGCGCTCGGCCCGTGGTAAGCACGCGCGGATGGCGTAACCGTCGAGCACCTCGCACAATTGACCATCTCGTTCCGCCAAGTTCAGCTTCCGAATGGGCCACATTCCTGAAGCGCCATAGATTACGGCATCAGTTCCCACATCTCATTCTGGTGCAACCAGATCGGATCGGCATTTTCCTCGATGAACTGGTCTGCCGGTATGCCATCCACAGTCGGCGGCCGCTTTACTCTGACTCGCTTGCCATTCATAAAGATCCACTGGTATTTCTTTTGTCGTTCGGCCTTCGCGGCTTTCTTCGCACGCTTTTGAGCCGGAGTGAGCGATTTCTTAACCTTTGCCATATCTCAAATTCTGGTGTTAACTTGGTCTATATACAGAAATCTGATTTACCCCGGCCACACGCGGTCAGTTTACCGCCGTCGCCAGTCGTTGGCAATGTCATACCAAGCGTTGCTTGCGTATAACCAAGGAGAATCTCGGTGTTATCCAGATCGGGATAAAACGGAAGGCGCATCAGGAATCTGTGTGGGTGACCCGCAGGGATGAGTGGTTCTCATCAAAGGCACTCGCCAGGCGTTTCGCATCAGCATCGATCGGTGCTCCACGATCGGCGTGAATCGTCAGCTTCTCCGCGCTGATGCCGGCATCCTGAACGGCATCCTCAATTTCTCGGTCGGCGGCGCGTGCGAGGTGGGGTGATCGGGGAACCGGCGTCGCCGCCAACGCCTCCACTCGGTGAGGCGGGTCCAGACCGACGAGCCTCGCCCCCCCCCCACCACCACCACCACCACGGAGCAAACGGCCGGCACCCTTCATCCGGCACACTGGGGTGAGGCGTTACAGAACGCTCCCCTCGAGTTCTTTCCTCCGTCACTCCGTTACTTCGTTACTTCTCCCCGGTCTCACCGCCCGGAACGGTAGCGCGTATTGAAGCGCTCATGCAATCGGTCGCGCTCCGAGGTGTCCCGCTCCCGGCTCGGCAGCGGGGCCAGGGTCTCTCCATCCCGGGTGAAGAGGTCCATGTCCTTGCACCAGCCGTGCACTTCCAGAACATACCGGCGTGACCAGCCCCCTTCGAGGCGCGGGGTCGTAATCTCAAACTCCATGTGAATCTCTTCTCCCGGACCGAAGATCGCCAGGGCATCGTTCGGCTCACGGATCATCTCCTCCACCGGACCGTAGGCGGTGTAGTAGCCGGCCTGGTGGCGCGTATCCCAGAGCGGCAGCCGGTTCCGGTAGTCGTAGTACGGCAGGCGCTGCGGCAACTCCACGCGCTGGGCGAACCCGCTCCGGGAGAGGATCGCGGTACGCAGCGGCATGGTGGTGCGCCGCACCTCTTCAAGCGGCTCGACGTACGCGATCATGAGCCGGTCCCAATAGATCTCCTGATTGGTGCGGATGCGCAGCCGCGTCGTGTTCTCAGGCAGATCCGGCAACGCAACCGACATCTCCCGCGGCATCCCGGCGGGGTAGCCGAACTCCTTCAAAATCACCGACCATGCGCCATCTTCCCCCTGCGCTTCGATCGTCGGCGCTTTGTACTGCTCCCCCGCCTGCCAGGCGGCGAAACTCGTCTGCGAATAGGGATACTCCACCCAGCCGTCGGCGATGAGCGTGGGTCGGCCCGGTCCGGCATCGATTCTCCGATCGAACTCCATGGTCAGAACGTGTTCATTCTGCAACAGGCCGATGAACCGCGGCTCCCGCGGCCCGATCGGCGCGGCGCGATGGTCGGCGTGCCGGACGATCTCGGTGACATCTTCGCCGCGATCGTTGATCACGCGCGCGGGAGAAAGCGTCTCGCGGTAAAAGCGCGCTTCACCGGTCGGTTCCGGGCCGTGGATGTTCATGCGGTCGTCAACGGTCATGTGCCATCCCGGCGGCAGGTCGTACGCATGCAGTTCCGCGGAATCGAGATAGCACGCTTCCTCCATCGGCTCCGCCAGCTTGAGCGCATAGCGACCGTCGCGCGGTTGCATCACCCCCTCGGGCATGAGAAAACGCTCCCAGGGCCGCGACGGAACGAACTCGCCGGGCGGGCCCGCACTGAAGCCGATCCCCCCCACCCCGAGAACGTCGCTGACGAACTCATACTTCTCCCCATCCCAGACAAAGAGCACCGGACAGCTCGAGAGTTGCCGCTGCGTCTCGGTGATCGTGTGGGATTCACCCGCGGCCAGTTCGATCTCGCTCTGAAAGATGCCGTCCGACCAGTCAATGTGAACGAAGTCGATCTGCGCCGCGCCGCCGAGACCGACGGAGAAGGGTTGCAGCGACTGTCCCGGACCCGCGTCGTGCCGCAGGATGCTGCCGGCGGTCCACCGGGAACCGACGCGCGCCGCGAAGTACGTTCCGATGCCGGAGGCGTTGGATCTCATCGACTGTCCGGCATCTTCCCGGCCGGTGTAGCGCAGCGCCGCGAACTCATGCCGCCCCGGCCCGGCGTTCCAGATCGTCGGCGTGACCGATCCTTCCCCGTCGACGCGCAGGCCGACGATCGCGGGGCCGCGTTCCGGCTCAAGCAGCGCCAGCGACCAGCCGATCAGGCCGCCTTCCTCTTCCCGCGCAATGATCTCCGCACGATCACGCTCATCAACGCGCAGTGCGAGCCAGCCGCGCTCCGTCCCCACGATCAGTTCCAGAGTGCCGTCGCCGGTGATGTCCGCGAGGACCAGCTGCGCCCCTGCCGGGCCGGGCGGCAGCTCCTCGTGCTCCGCCAGCCAGAAGAGGCGCTCGCCGCGCCAGACCCGCTCTTCATCGGGCTGCCACCGGTGGATGTGCCCCACCGGCGAGAGGGTATAGATCTCCTTCTGTCCATCGGCATCGCGGTCGGCCGATGCGGCCGCAACGACCGCGGTCTGCTTCAGCTCGCGGAAGGATTCGCCCCCTTGGTGGTAGCGCCACAATCGATCGTTGAGATAGATCTTGTGGGGCGGGCT
>SLDM01000069.1 GCA_007125255.1 Phycisphaerales bacterium | reverse complement strand
GTCCGGTTCGTGTACGCCCGGGCGGCCTTGAGCGCGACCATGATCGCCTCGGTTCCGGAGTTCACGAAGCGCAGTTTCTCGAACGAGGGCGATCGCGCGCAAAGATGTTCGGCAAAGCGGACTTCGACCTCGGTCGCCAGGGTGAACGCGCTTCCTCGGGCAAGCTGCGCGGTGACCGCTTCCATGATCTCGGGGCAGGCGTGGCCGTGGATCAGTGAGGCCATGTTGTTGGCGAAGTCGATCCGCTCCACGCCCTCCAGGTCGGTGACGCGGCAGCTGCGCGCAAAGTCGGCGTAGATGGGATGGGGATCGCGCAGGACGGTGTTGCGGCTGACGCCGCCGGGCAGCACTTTGAGCGCGCGGGCGTAGAGTTCCGCGCTCCTGCTCGTCGCGGCGGCCGGGGCATGGCTCGCGGGCGCGTTGGTCGACTCAGGCATTGGACGTGGTCTCCCTGATGGGAAGGAGTCGGGCGCCGGTGCGCTCTTGAACCGTTTCAAAGTCTACGCCCGGCGCGAGGTCGACGAGCTGGAAACCCCCGGGCGTCACTGCGATGACCGCGAGGTCGGTGTAGACCCGGTTGACCACGCGCACGCCCGTCAGCGGGTAGGTGCACGATTCGACGAGCTTCGGCGCGCCGTCTTTCGTGCAGTGTTGGGTGATGACGAAGATGGATTTCACGCCGGCGACGAGGTCCATCGCGCCGCCCACCGCGGGGATATCATCCGGCCCGCCGAGCGACCAGTTGGCCAGATCGCCGGCCTGGGAGACCTGCAGCGCGCCGAGCACGCAGAGATCGAGATGCCCGCCGCGGATCATCGCAAAGCTGTCGGACTGGTGAAAATACGAAGCGCCCGGCTTCGCCGTGACCTGGCGTTTACCGGCGTTGATCAGCTCCGGATCACCCTCACCCGGCTTCGGTGACGGCCCCATGTTGAGCAGGCCGTTTTCAGTGTGGTAGATCAGTTCGCGCCCCTCGGGCACGAACCGCGCGACGAGTTCAGGAATACCGATACCGAGATTGACGTAGGAGCCGTCAGGGATGTCCTGGGCGACACGTGCGGCCATCTCCTCGCGCGACCAGCCGATGTGCTTCTCCGCGGCGGTCATGGGTAGGTCGCTCCCGCTGCCACGAGTTCCGATTCGTGGGCGGGGTTCGGCACGTGCGTCACCCGATCCACGAAGATCTCCGGCGTGATGATCGTCTCGGGATCGATCTTGCCCGGCGCGACGATCTCCGCCGCCTGCACGATCGTGAGCTTTCCCGCCATGGCCATGATCGGCGCGAAGTTCCGCGCGGTCTTGTTGTAGATGAGGTTGCCGCGCGTATCCGCGAGTTTGGCCTTGATGAGCGTAAAGTCCGCCGTCAGCCCGTACTCCAGGAGGTACTCGCGATCGTGGAACCGCCGCGTTTCCTTGCCCTCAGCGAGCGGGGTCCCGGCGGCCGTGGGCGTGTAGAAGGCGGCAATGCCCGCGCCGCCGGCGCGAATGCGCTCGGCGAGCGTGCCCTGCGGCACGAGTTCGAGCGTGGTCCTGCCGCTGCGGTAGAGATCGGGAAAGACCGTCGAGTTCGCGGTGCGCGGGAAGGAGCAGATCATCTTCGAGACGCGCCCGGCCTTGAGCAGGGCGGCGAGGCCGACCTCGCCGCTGCCGCAGTTGTTGCTGATGACGGTCAGGTCGCTCGCGCCGTGATCAATGAGGGCGTGGATCAGTTCGATCGGGCTTCCCGCCTCGCCGAACCCGCCGATCATGAGGGTCGCGCCGTCAAAGACCTCCTGGACCGCTTCCGCCACATTCGCCCTGGTCTTGTCAATCACTGCGGCGCGCTCGAACTGGCCGGTGCGGCATCGGGCTTCTTCACCCGTGAATAGTCGAACAGGCCGGCTTCGTCGAAGAGGACGCGATCCTCGTAATCATCAAACCACAATGCATCGGGGTTGCGGCCGACGATGCAGACCTTGCCGCGATCCGGCGCGGGGCCGGCGTTGCGCAGGATCTTGAAGATCACCACGCCGTTCTCGCTGCCGGCAAGCCCGGGAATCGGTTTGCTGGTCACCGCATTGACTTCGGTCTTGCCCTTGTAGTGTGTGATCGAAAGCCGGGCGTGCGTCTCCACGCCGGAGAGGCCCTTCTGCGACTCATTCAGAATGTTCCAGGCGGTCTCGATCGGCACGTTGAACGCGCGGTACGCCACGATGTCGCGGCCGCAGAAGAAGTAGTGGTTCTCCGCGCCGGCGCGCTTGATTTCGCGCTGCATGATGCGCAGCGCATCGGGATCATCGTTGATTCCCTTGATGATCGGCGTCTGGTTCTCGACCGTCAGCCAGCCGCGCGAGACGAGGTTGCGCATTGCCTTGCCGGTCTCGGGAACCCACTGCTTGAAGCCCTGCGCGTCTTCGACGTAGTTGCCGTCATCGTCCTTCTGCAGGAACTCATCGGGATGCTCGAAGTGGATCATCATGTGCAATCCGACTTCGGGGTAGGTCGCGTGGAAGCGGTCGAGCATGGCCAGGAACGCATCGTCGAACCGCTGCGGGTAGAACGCCATCTCCTTCGTTCCGATGCGGATCGACTCGATACCACATTCCGCGAGCGCGGCCAGCCACGCGCCGAGCTTGGCGTTGTTGAGCACCATCGGGTCGCCGCCGGAGAGCAGGATCTCGCGCAGCTTCTCCCGGCCGCCTTCGGGGTGAACGCCGCCGTTCCGCGCGACGGCTTCATTGTGCTGGCGGATGTACTCGGTGACCTCGGGGATCTCGGCGAGGCCCTTCTTGGCGACCGTGCCGTCCTGGCGCAGTACGTCCTTGCGGGCGATCAATTCCTCGCGGTAGCAGAAGCGGCAGTGGGCGGAGCACGTGTTCACCACGTACATCAGGCCCATTTCGTACTTGTGGAGCAACCCCTCGACCGGGCTGTAGTCCATCTGGTAGCCGGGGTCTTCCGAACCGGCGAGGTCCATGGTTTCATCGGGGCTCGCCTTGACGATCCGCTGGATCGCGGGGCTCTTCTTGGCCAGTTCGAAGTAGTGCCGGGTGATCTTGACCGGCATGCGGGCCTCGACATCGCGCTCGCCGCCCTTGAGCACCCGAAGCTTGGTGACTTCGTCCTCGTTGTAGAAGCTGAGCATGTCTTCCGGAGCGCGCTCCTTGAAGAATGGCGAGAGGCCGTTGATGATCTCGCGCTTGTGCTTGGGATCCTCGATGGTGGCGAGGAACTCCGCTTCGCGTTCACACGGGGTGTAGGCCAGCTTCTTGATCATGAAATCGGGCTCCGGGGATGGTCTGTGCCAGGTGAGGATGATTGATGGTGGCGGCGGGCGTCAAGGGCGGGGCGGGCAGCGGCAGGGCAGCCGGACGTGGCGCGGCGCGAGGCTTCCATCACGGGCGTCGCGGGGCCCCTCTCTGAGCGGCCCGGTAAGCGATCCGGCGAGCCTCCGGCCGGGCCGGGCCTCGGCCCATCGTCGGCGGTTTCGGCCGGAGACCTTCCCCGCGCCGATACCGCCATTATAGCCGGTCGCGCCGTCACCTCGATTCCGGAGACTCGACCGGTTCGGTTCGGTCCGGTCCGGTCCGGGGGGGGCGGGAGCGATGGCGCTGCGGCCACCGACCATTGTCGGCAGGAGTTCCGCGCCGGATCAGTGGAGGCGGGGTGGTGAGCAGAAAATCGGGGAGGGTTCTCCGCATCCGGCAAGGGCGGGCGGCGTTCGGAGGCCGCACCCGGCGGGAGCGCGGTGGCGGCCGGGTTGGCCTAGGATGGCGGCCCATGTCGACGTTCCTGACCGCCCGCGGATTGATGAAGAGCTTTGACCAGCACGTCCTGTT
>SLDM01000511.1 GCA_007125255.1 Phycisphaerales bacterium | reverse complement strand
GTCTACGTCATCGAAGAAGATCGGGCGAGACTCCGCCCCATCAGGATCGGCCACCAGACCGGCCTGCAGGCGCAGGTGCTGGAGGGTCTCGACCCGGGCGAGGAGACCATCATCCACCCGGGTGATGGCGTGGAGGACGGAACGCGGGTGACGCGCCGCCCGTGACCGGATCAGACCGGGTCAGACCGGACATCCTGTTTCCCCGGCGCTGCAAGCGGAACCGGTGAAACCGGCCGTATTGGCGGCGGATGACCCGCATCGAAGCGTTCAGGACGCGGCGCGGGGTGTCGGGTGTCAACGGCTCTCGTGCAGGATTCGCAGCAGCTCCCGTGCGGCGGCCGGGTGCAGCGGTACGCGGTGACCACAGCGCGGGATCACCAGCTCCGAATCCGCTTCGGGCAGATGTGCACTGTCATAGGGCACGACACCATCGGTACTGGCGGCAGGACTGCCGCTGGCACGGCCGGTCCGGGAGCGGCAGCCGAGGACCGAATGGACGGCGACGTGGTCGGCGATCGGAAGCTCGGCCAGGGCGTTCAGAAACGAAGAGCGCGGCGAGAGGGAGTCGATTGCGGTCGCAACCGGCCGTCGCGGATCGACGAAGGGGCGGATCCGCCCGGGATTCGCTTCCATGACCGCCTTCGCGGAATCAACGATGGAAGAGGGCAACCGCACGAGTCGGGCGACGAGCCGACCGGGGGCACGATCCGCCACCACACTGCCCCGGTGCGGGGTGGCCATGAACACCACGCGGCGCACCTCCGGCAGGGGATCGAAGAAGAAGACCCGGCGCAGCAGGTCCCGGTCCTCTTCCTCCATCACGGCATCTTCAAAGGAGACTTCGCTGATGGATTCCCACAAGGCATCGCCGGATTCCGTGGCCAGCAGCCGGGCGATCAGACCGCCCATACTGTGTCCGACCAGGACCATCTCATCAAGCGCGGAGGCGTCGTGATCGGGGTCGTACCGTTCGCGCAGCCCGCGCAGAGCCCGTCGAAGCTGCTGCGCGGTGTAGGCGAAGGGATTGCCGGTGGGATAGAGATAGAACCAGAACTGGTAGTGAGCGCGGATCTCCGGATCGCCCTTGAGGTCATTGACCATCTCGCGCCAGACCATCGGCGAGGAACGCAGGCCGTGGATGAACACCACCGGAACGCGGTCGGGATCAAAAGGTTCGAGCATGTACAGCCCGGCAATCTCCTCCCACTGCGCCACGTCGATCAACCCGCCGCGACCGGCCCGTTGCAGCGTCCGATCCCGCGCCAGCGTCTGTACGAGCGGCGCGGTCAGGTCAGCATCGAGCGGAACGAGTCGATCGGCCACCCGCACCGCCGGCGTCTCGACCGGATCATGGAACCTCAGCGAGAAACCGCGCGGCGGCCATGCCGCCCCGCCCTCGTGGGAGACCTCGCTGACAATCGCGGTCATCGCCACCGCCTGGTGGCCGGGTGGCAGGTAGTGCTCCCGCGCCGCCGCTTCGACCCGGTGCGCACTGCCCCGATCCGCGAGGAGCGCGGCGCCGATCCCGTGCTGCCGGTGACGATGGCGCACACCGCGCACGCGGTACTCCATCGCCGGCAGAAAATCCGAGAACGCCTCCGCCGTCCACGCCGAGGCGTGCCAGGAAACCTCCGCCCCGACCTCCTCTCCCATGATGCGGATCGTCTGCTTCTGCCCTTCGCGCCCGGGCAGAACCTCCAGCGTCCCGATGAGTGAGGCGACACTTGCGTTGTGCAGTTCCCGCGCCAGCGGCCACTCGGATCCGTACGGCGAGAATGCCAACTCCCGATCAAAGAGCACCATCCATGACGCCAGCGATGCGATCGTCAGGTGGGCGCGCCGTGATTCCAGATCGGCGGCCGGGTTTCGGCCGATCATGAAGGCGACCTCGGCAAGGGCGATGAGCCGCAGGGAGTCCGGATCTGCGGCGAGTGAATCAAAGAGTGTGCGGACGGCCTCATCCGTGGCCCGCGGAGGCAGTCCCATCCGGGAAAGCGCGCCCTCGGTCAGGTCGCTGAGCTGGTGCGAGCTGAGCGCGCTGCGCTGGCTCGCCCCGAAATACTCCTGCAGCGGCGCGGGCTGCAGTCCCGGCGGCGCGTGGCACGCACCCAGAGTTGCCAGAGCGGTCAGCGTGACCACGGCGCGGATGATTCGCATTCGTTGCATCAAGCTCACCATACACACCATACACACAATGCCGGCCATGCATGGCAGGCCTTTCGCGCGCCACCGGGCGCGGGACTCCGGCTCACGGGTTCCGGCCGGGAGGTGCCATGATATGGTGAGATATGGCGAGATATGGCGAGATATTGCATCGTGCCGCCGAATACCCCGTCACGGCGGCGGCTGGAGTGACCAGTTCGCGGGGTCCGATCCCATCCTCTCGCCCAGGTCGGCAAGGTCGTTCATCGATTCGGCGTTGAATCGCCCCGGCGCGGGCCGAACCCAGGTGGAGGGGATGGATGCGGTGCGCACCTCGACGGAGGCGCCGTGGCGCAGCCGGGCGATCTCCGCCAGGGCGTGCAGGTGCTGGATCGCAGTCATCGTCGCGGCCCGCGTGGACATTGTCGTGCTGCGGTCCACCACATTGAACCAGCGGAGGCGCGTCACCTGCGGCGCGGGGCGATACTTGTTGTTGAAGAGGACCCAGTAGCGCATGAGCGGCGGATCGATCTCGGGGTAGCGCGACAACCACTTCTCGAGAAACCCGCCCGGCCGCAGCTCCTGGCCGTAGAGAATGTTCCCCGTCACGCCGCCGTCCACATACAGCGAATCGTCGATGATCCGCGGCGGAAATGCGCCGGGCAGCGCGTTCGACGCCAGCAGAATCGTCTGAAACCGCTCGAACTCATCCTGCTCCATGGCCCGGCGGGCTTCGTTGAGCAGATTCCAGACCCGCGGCACGCCGAGATCGACATTCGTCGTGCTGATCTTCAGGGCCCTTCCGTCATGATCCGCCGCCAGGCGCGCGACGAGGTCACGATCGAGGTGCTCTTCAATCTCCCGCTCCAGTCCCGGCAGAATGAGGATCGACTCGGAGTAGGGCATGAAGAACAACGCGCCGCGCAGCTTCGCCCAGTCCTGCTTGGGGTTGCGATAGATATTCACGATGCCGCGATACGAGTCCTCATCGCCGAGAAACGCGAAGGGGGCGATGAGCGAACCGGTGCTCACACCGGTGATGACATCAAACTCCGGCCGGCGCCACTCCGGATCATCCACCTCTCCCCAGGCCTTGAGAAACGCCGCCCCGAACGCACCGCGATCCCCGCCGCCGGAGATGACGAGAATATCAAGGACGGGCGGCTCATCACGCTCGCCCGCCGCGTGCGCATCATGTTTGGCCATGACCCGGGCGATCAGCCCATCGGTGATCTCATCATCGCGCTGCACCGCGCGCTCATCGAGCGCCGAGCGGCGTTCGATGAGCTCCGCGCGAGCGACCTCGGGGCGGGCCGTGCCGCAGCCGGCGGAGAAGAGGATGGCGAAGAGCATGCCGCCCATGAAGGCCCGGCCGGCCGTCTGATGAATGCGCCGAGCGCCGGGGAATCCGTTACCGAGAGAGCAGGATTTCATCGGCCTCGATGCTAACGGGAATGGGAAATTCCGGCCAATAAGTATCGAGAAAGGCACGGAGGGGAAGTAACGAAGTGACGAAGTGACGAAGTGACGAAGTGACGAAGGGCAGGGATCGAGTCATCGAGGCATCGAGAAAGGTACGAAGGCACGGGCGCACGGAGGGGTGGCGGCGCAGGGTGCCACGGCCAGCGAGCGCAGCGAGTCGGCCGTGCGAGATGGAAGCTCGATCACCGGATCGTAGTACGACGCCAAGC
>SLDM01000106.1 GCA_007125255.1 Phycisphaerales bacterium | reverse complement strand
GAGATGATTTCGGAATGCTGGCTTGAATCGCTCCGACTGCGATTTCCGAGCCGTGAGTTTGACGTTGTGTACTCGAATAAAGAAGATCAGCATGGCCCAATAGTCATGTTCCATTCAGTGGAGAAACCGTGATGACTCCCGCCGCCACCGCCAACTACGAAACCATCTCCGCGGAAACGCAGAACCACGTCTGCACGATCACACTCAACCGGCCGGACGTTCTCAATGCGTTCAACGACCAGGTGACGACCGAGCTCAGCGACGCGCTGAAGAGCGCCGAGCGCGACCCGGACGTGCGGGCGATCGTGCTGACCGGCTCCGGCCGGGCGTTCTCCTCCGGACAGGACCTGGGTGATCTCAAGAAGAAGTACGTCCCCGGTTACGTGCCGATGCTCGGCAAGGATCTGCGCAAACGGTACAACCCGATCATCACCCGGATGATCAACATGCCCAAGCCGATCATCGCTTCGGTCAATGGCGTGGCCGCCGGTGCCGGCTGTTCTCTCGCGCTCGCCTGCGACATGCGCATCGCGTCGAAGGATGCCGCGTTCATCGAAGTGTTCATCAACGTCGGCCTGATCCCCGATTCCGGCTCGACCTATACCCTGCCGCGACTGGTCGGCGTGGGCAAGGCGTTTGAGCTCTGCACGCTCGGCTCGAAGATCGATGCGGAGGAGGCGCTCCGGCTCGGCCTGGTCAACCAGGTCGTCGAAGCCGATCAACTCGCGGAAACCACCGCCAAGGTGGCGGGGAAGCTCGCCCGGCTTCCGGGCAAGGCGATCGCGCTGACCAAACGGCTCTTGAACCAGACGTTCGAGAACGATATCTCGCAGCAGCTCGAAGCCGAAGCGTTCGCCCAGGAAACCGCCGGCCAGACCGAGGACCACTTCGAGGGCGTGACGGCGTTCCTTGAGAAGCGCAAGCCGGAGTTCCGCGGCACCTGATCGATCAACGCGACCACCAGAAACAACAACGCCCCGGAATACTCCGGGGCGTTGTCGATCGTCGTCCCTCTCTCGCAAAGGGTCGAGAAAATACTTCGGGGCCGGACGCGGTCGCAGCCGTGCTCAGGCGTCCTCAGGCCTTTCGGCGCCGTGAGACGCCGGCCAGGGCGGCCATCCCCAGGACGCCGATCGCGCCGGGAACGGGAATCGCCGCGGCCTGCATACCGACGAAGCCGAAGTCACCGAACCGGCTGTTGGGCCCGGCGTTCCCCGCGCTGAGACGAAGCGTCGAGATCGCGCTGCCGAAGATGTTCTCGCCGGCCAGCGTCCACGCTCCGCCACCGCCTTCAACGGCGGGAGAGTCGTTGCTCAGCAGTCCGTAGCCAGACCAGAGTCCGCTGGTCGCGCCGCTCGCTTCCAGGTAAAAGTCGCCGACATCGGTGGAGAACAGCGCCTGTTCGTTCCAGTTATCACCGTGGTTCCCCTTCGTGTAGAGGTGGGCCACGCTGAGTGATGTCACATTCACCGGCGCGCTGAAGTTGAACTCGATGTACTGCGCGCCGTCGATTTCACCGCTGACCGAGCCCCCGGCCACGCCGACGGCGCTCACGCCCGCAACGGTTTTTCGCTGGAAGTTGTTATCAAAGCTCACGACATTGACGTCGACCGATCCACCGACCAGGCCGGCGATCGAAACGTTGTTCTGTCCGTTCGGCAGATCGGAGTAGCTGATGAGGCCGGCCAGGCTGCTGCTCGCGCAGAAGAGCGCGGCACAAACACCCGCCGTGCATCCGAAAACCTGCCGCGATTGCTGCTTCTGCTGCTTGTGCTGCTTTTTCATGGGGGGATCTCCTCTCGACTACTCTTGGTGATGAGTCACTGGTGCGGGGCCATCCCATCCGCCACCAACGAGCGGATCGATACCCGACAGTGAACCATCCAATTGCCGAGAGGATTTTCCAAATGCTTTCCGGCGCGAAACCGGCCGGGGGGCGTCTCCGCGGCACACAGGTGACAGGAAACGCCCAGCTTCACGGACGTGGCCAGTTGGGGGGAGGAAGGGCCGATAACTGCCCGGCCCATCAGACCTGCGAGCGAAGCAGATCCGGGGCGAGGAACCGATTATCGTCGACGGTGTCGTTCAGGGCTTCCAGGAGTTCGCCGCACGCGCCGAAGCCGATCTCCTCCGCCCAGGCGAAGGGACCTTTGGGATAGTTGACGCCCTTGCAGATGGCAGTATCGACGTTGGCCTGATCCGCCACCCCGTCGGCGACGGCCCACGCCGCTTCGTTGATGATCGCGATCAGCACCCGCGCAAAGATGTATTTCTCCAGCGGGGCGCCGATCTGATCGGTCGCCCCCTCGACGAAGCGGTTGACGGCGTCCTGCATCCGCTCGGGGAGCTTGAGCTCCCGGGAGCCGGGATGAATGGCCGGCCGCGGGTCCTCGCCATCGTGGATGTACGCGCCGTGGCCGGTCTTGCGACCGAGATGCTTTTCGGCCACCAGTTGCTGCTGGGTCGAGCTCGGCTTCAGCCGTGACGGTTCGCCAAGCTGCTGCCACACGGACTCCGTCGTCGCCACGTTGATGTCCTGGCCGATCAGATCGGTCAGTTCAAACGGCCCCATCCGGAATCCGCCGAGCGAGCGCATCGCCTCATCGATCACGTCCACGCCCGCGTAGCCGTCTTCGAAGATTCGCCACGCTTCCAGGTAGTAGGGCCGGGCCACCCGGTTCACGATGAAGCCGGGCGTATCGTTCGCCCGCGCGACGGTCTTGCCCCAGGCCTCCGCGATCAGAACGACCCGATCCACGAGCTTCAGGTCACTTCGTTTGCCGCTGATGACTTCCACCAGCGGCATCAGCGGGGCGGGATTGAAGAAGTGCATGCCGACCACCCGCTCGGGACACCCGATCGATTCACCGATGGCGCCGATCGACAACGACGAGGTGTTGCTCGCGATAATCGCTTCGGATCGCAGGTGCGGCAGCACCCGTTTGAACATGGCGGTCTTCGCTTCCAGGCTCTCGATGATCGCTTCAATGATCAGATCGCAATCGCTGAGATCTTCCGGCCCGTCGGCGGGATGCAGGCGGGCCTTGGACTCATCCCGCTCCTTCTCGGTCAGCTTGCCCTTCTCCGCCATACGGTCAATGTGGCCATGGATCTTGTCGACCGCGCGACGGACCGTCTCGGCATCCTGATCAAGAAGCATGACGGTGAAGCCGTGGGTCGCGGCAACCTGCGCGATCCCCGCGCCCATCGTGCCGGTACCAATGATTCCAACGGGATGTTTGCTGGGAGCCATCATGTGTTCATTGTACGTCCAATCCGCGGAGGGAGCGGGTCAGCGCGCCCAGCTCTCCACCGCTTCGGTGAGCAGCCGCACGCCGAAACCGGTGGGGCCGCTGATGTGCAGATCGGTATCGGTGTCGGTCGCGCTGGTACCGGCGATGTCAATATGCGCCCACGGCGTCTTCTCATCCACGAAAAAGCTGAGAAATGCCGCGCCCTGGATCGGGTGCCCGTCGCGTGCCGGAGCCGAGTTCCAGAGGTCCGCGTGCCTGGCCCGCATGAAGTCCTTGTGCTCTTTCCAGAGCGGCATGCGCCAGATCTTCTCGCCCGTGGCTTCCGAGGCCTTCTGAAGCCGGTCGAACAGCGCATCGTCGTTCGACCAGACGCCGGCCGACCACTTGCCGAGGGCGACGACCACGCCGCCGGTGAGCGTCGCGGTGTCGAAGATCGCGGTCGGCTTCAGCTTGTCGCACGCATAGGCGAGGGCGTCGGCGAGCACAAGGCGACCTTCCGCATCGGTGTTGGTGACTTCGACCGTGACCTTGTTGTACATCTCAATGATGTCATCCGGCCGGTACGCTTCGCCGTTCACCATG
>SLDM01000149.1 GCA_007125255.1 Phycisphaerales bacterium | reverse complement strand
CAAACTCGGCCAGCACCTTGAACAGCTGCGGAAAGTCCGGATCATGGTGATCAAGCAGGTGATACATGCCGTGATCGCCGATCAGGATGACCTTCAGATTGATCGGGATCGGCTCGGGCTTGATGAAATTGACGCGGCCGAGAACCAGGTCCTCAATGGTGGTGATCTCAAGCTGCCGGGTCCGAAGTGTTCTGACCAGCGCCTTCCAGGCGCCGGGCTCGGTAAGGACATCCCGCGCATCGAGCACAAGAAACCCGCCGTCCGCCTGGAGAATCGCTCCCCCTCTGATCGACATGTGGTCGGCCGGCCGAACCTCGTTGTCGAGGATCACCCGATCAATCGTTCCGATCAGGTTTCCATGTGTGGGGGCGTGCTCGATGATCGTCGGACACGTTTCATCGGGTTCATGCGAGAGAATGACATTCACCAGGTAGCGGCGGGTGAAACTGCCATTGCCTTCACCCAGCGAAGGGAGTCGTTCCTCGACGACATCCCGCACCACGTGCTCGAGAAAGTCCAGCACCTCCGGCTGCGGAAACTCATGCGTGATCTGCTTCACGAAGACGTGAAGAATCTTCTCCGCCTCCTCGCGCGTCAGCCGTTGCGCCGCTTCGAGGTGTTCGCGCACGATCTTCTGCACCTGATCGTTCAGCTCCTCAAGCTTTTCGGCAAACGCCGCCCGCTTCTCATGAAACTCCTGGTGCGCTTCATCCGCGACCTCGCCCTGCTGATGCATCGCCTCGAACTGTTCAGGCGGAACCGGTTTGCCATCGACCTTCGGGGCAATCGTGGGACGGACGAGGGAACCGGCCGTGACGGTCACCAGCGCGACCCCCTGCGCTTCCGCCTCTTCTTCCAGCGGTTGCGCCGCCTCCCTGACCCGGCGTTCCGCGGCTTCGCGCGCGGCGGCCATGCGCTGCTTGATCGTCCCACCGCCCAGCGCCTCGGCAAGATCATTGCGGATGAACTCGGCCAGCTCCTGCACCATGTGTTCGAAACGGCGTCCCTCCCCTCGCGGAAGAGTGATCAGGCGCGGCCGGGAAGGATCGCGAAAATTATGCACGAAGCATCGATCCGGTGACTGCGACCGCGTTGGGCGAATCTCCCTAAGCAGTCGCTCGAGCAGTGTCATGCGCCCGGTGCCGACCAGCCCCTTGACATAGACGTTCTGCCCATGGGCAAGACACTCCAGACCGAACTGCAGGGCCTCCAGCGCATCATCCTGGCCGATCACGCCGCGCACCGGCTCGATCTCGGCGGTCGAAGTGAACTCGAACTCAGTGGGATCACAGACCCACCGAAGTCGCTCCGGCGCAAGCGGTGCCGGCGCGATTGCGGATTCGGTCGCGGTTGACTGATCTTTCCTGCTCATCGGCGGCATCCAGGCCAGAAGTCACGAACCAGAGAATCACGAACCCGGAAATCACGAAGAGCTTCAGCCACCGTCCCGGTGAGGGCCGGGCCGAAACGCGACTTTCGGCGAAAGGGAACTTCTCCCCGATGTCTGCCGATTCCGCTGCGGGTCCAGATGGGCCTGCATCATACCGGTACAGCAACGCTTCAGCGCACCATCGCATGCCGCCCGCCGTTGATGCCGGTTGACGCGTCGGTTGCCTCATCAGGCAGACGCAGCCCTGACGTCATCGTCGATGAAACGAATGTGTTTGAAGTATCGGAACGGTGCGAAGCTCGATGGCCCCCCGCGCGTCGAGGTGAGACCGGTCGAAAGCCGGGCCTCCGGGCCCTTCCGGACGACGGCTTCACCACCCATCACACCGACGAGGGGATGGGCCGCCAGCGTGCGGTCCGCGGCCCCGATCTCCCCGCGCGACAGGCGACCGTATACGGGAAAGGCGTAGTGCCGCCTTGCCCCACCGGCAACGCCCTCTTCGAATAACGTGAAGGGCGGGCAGGGGCTTGAGCAGGTTCACCACCGAATCGCTGAGAATCAGCCCCAGTTTTCCAGCAACGTGAGCAGGTCAAAGACGTCGACGCTCCCATCACCATCGATGTCGGCGGGACAATCGTCGGGATCAGGACACGCGCCCCACTCTTCGAGCAGGATCAGCAGATCGAAGACGTTGACCACACCGTCACCGTTGAGGTCGCCAACGATGCCTGGAGTGTGACAGCCCTGCCAGATCGTGATGTAGTTCGCATCCACGTCGTTCGCTTCGGTAAACCGGCCGCCGGTGATGAGCTGGGGGCCCCTGGCGTGGTCGAAGCGGACGAAGCTGAGAACCTCATCGTTGACTCCGCCCTCGAGCGCTTCCCAGTTCATGCCATCCCAGCGGGCAATGTGGTTGACCTGCACGGCTCCGTTACCGGTATCGTTGAACTCATCCGCGACGGTCAACTCTCCGCCGGCGTAGAGCGCCGGCCCGGTACCGTCGTCGAACACCTCAAGCACGCGCACCCGGTCGTTGAATCCACCGCCCACGTTTGACCATTGCCCGCCGTCCCACCGGGCGATTCTCGGCGCCCACGTTCCGCCGGCCCAGACGAAGAGACCACCGGCGAAGAGCGCCGGGCCGTCACCATCGTCAAAGACCGCCAGTGCAGAGACGTGGCTGTTCAGTTGCACGTTACCGACGGGCGACCACGTCTCGCCATCCCACTTCGCCAGGTAAGGTGATGAGACCAGGGTATTGGATGCATCGAAAAAGCCGGTAAACACGCCGCCGACGTAAAGCGCCGGGCCATTGCCGTCGTCGAAGACCGTCATCGCCACCGCATTGTTGTTCAGCCCATTGCCGAGGCTCTGCCATTGATTCCCATCCCACCTGGCCACGTGCCCGACGGTCTGGCCGCCGGCCTGGGTGAAGCTGCCGGCCGCGTACAGTTCGCCGTCGAATTCGATGAGGTCACGCACGACAATACTTGAGCCGCCCATCCCCTGTCCCAGGGCGGACCACTGCTGACCGTCGTACCGCGCGATACCGTTGACGACGAGGCCGCCGGCTCTGACAAACGCGCCGCCGGCGTACAGTGCCTTACCCTCGCCATCGTCGAAGCTGAAGAGTGCATGGACCGCCGGCACGCCGGCCACCAGAACTTCACTCGTTCCTCCTCCGGAAAGCGCTGACCATTCGGTTCCGTTCCAGCGGGCGATGTGTTGCGCCGGCTGATCGCCGGCCATCGTGAAGGTGCCTCCGGCATAAACCTGCTCGCCGCTGCCGTCGTCGAAGACTTCAAGCGCCAGAACGGTACCGCCGAAGAAAGGGCCGGTCTGGCCGAACATGCCCGGCTGTCCGATACTCTGGTCCCACGCCGGCGAACATGAGTCTCCCCGTGACACATTGCTGAGACCGCTGAGCGTCGCAGCGAGAACAAGACCAAAGCAGGGCAGAAGGGCGGTGCGCGACATGATTCGTATTCCTCGATCGAATGTGACGGCGTGCTGAGATTCGGCGATTGACCATTCGGCAACCATGGTTGCCGAGAACGGTCCTGGGAAACGAGGGCCTAGCCCCAGTTGTCCAGCAGCGTGAGCAGGTCGAAGACGTTGACGACGCCATCATCGTTGAGGTCGGCCGGGCAATCGTCCGGATCGGCGCACGCGCCCCACTCGGCGAGCAGGATGAGCAGGTCGAAGACGTTCACCACCCCGTCGCCGTTCAGGTCGCCGACGAGTTCGTCATCTTCGATGCAGCCGCTCCACGAGGCAATGCGGTCGGCGGCGAGACCGAAGGCCGTCGAGAACTCTCCACCGGCGACGAGTTGACCATCATGAGCGGCCACGGCCAGGATATCATCGTCCATGCCGCACCCGTCGCCCACCGAACCGGGACAGGCATCGCCGAGCGCGTGCCAGTTCTCGCCGTCCCATCGCGCGATGCGGTT
>SLDM01000436.1 GCA_007125255.1 Phycisphaerales bacterium | reverse complement strand
TCGAGTCGCGCGACCGGCACGATCAGCCGGCCGAGCATCCAGGCGTCGTCGGTCTTGAGGAACGAAGCGTAATTCTGCACCGTCGTCGCCATATCGAGCTTCGCGGGGGGAAAGAGACCCGCGTAGTCGATGAGATGATGGAGCAGAGACTGCAGACTTTCTCGCGTGGAGATCATGCGTTGCCTTCACGTTTTTTGATGTTCGCCCAGGCGTCCCGGAGCGTCACCGTGCGGTTGAAGATAAGGGTGTCGCCGGTCGTGTCCGGATCGACGCAGAAGTAGCCGATCCGTTCAAACTGGCAGTGCGTACCGGGCGAAGCGCCTCGGACGGAGGGTTCGATGATGGCATCGCGGACGACGTTCAGTGATTCGGGATTGATCGAATCGCGCCAGTCGCCCCCTTCAGGGACGTCGCCGGGATCCTCGCGGTCAAAGAGGGCGTTGTATTCACGCACTTCGGCGCGGAGGCCGTGCTTCGCGCTGACCCAGTGGAGGGTGGCCTTCACCTTGCGACCGTCCGGTGCGTTTCCGCCGCGCGAGTCGGGGTCGTAGGTGCAGCGCAGCTCGGTGACGGTGCCATCGGCATCCTTGATCACCTCGGTGCAGGTGACGAGATACGCGTACCGGAGACGGACTTCACGGCCGGGGGCGAGCCGGAAGAACTTCCGCGGCGGATCTTCCATGAAGTCGTCCCGCTCGATGTAGAACTCGCGGCAGAATGGAACCATGCGGGTGCCCGCGCTCTCATCCTCGGGATTGTTGACCGCTTCCAGTTCATCCACCTGGTCTTCGGGATAGTTCTCGATGACCACCTTGAGCGGATCGATGACGCCCATGATGCGCGGGGCGGACTTGTTCAAATGTTCGCGCACGTGGTGTTCCAGCAGGGCGATACTGACCGTCTGTTTGCGCTTGGTCACGCCGACGCCCTCGGCAAACGCGCGGATCGCTTCCGGCGGATAGCCGCGGCGCCGCATCGCGGAAATCGTCGGCATGCGCGGATCGTCCCAGCCGGCGACGTGGTTCTCGTTGACCAGCTCGAGGAGCTTGCGCTTGCTCATGACGGTGTGGCTGAGGTTCAGCCGGGCGAACTCGATCTGCCGGGGATGGTGGATCGAGAGCGCCTGGATGAACCAGTCGTAGAGCGGACGGTGATCTTCGAACTCGAGGGTGCAGATCGAATGGGTGATGCCCTCGATCGAGTCCGACTGGCCGTGGGCCCAGTCGTACATGGGGTAGATCGACCAGGTGTCGCCGGTGCGGTGGTGTGGGGCCTTGAGGATGCGGTACATCACCGGGTCGCGGAGATTGATGTTCGGGGAGGCCATGTCGATCTTCGCCCGCAACACCTTCGAGCCGTTCTCAAACTCACCGTCGCGCATGCGCCGGAAGAGTTCGAGGTTCTCCTCGACCGGGCGTTCGCGGTGGGGGCTGGGCCGGCCCGGTTCGGTGAGCGTGCCGCGGTGCTGCCGGATCTCCTCCAGAGAGAGATCGTCGACGTACGCCCGGCCGGCCTGGATGAGCTGGACCGCCCACTCGTAGAGCTGCTCGAAGTAGTCGGAGGCGTAGAACTCGTTCTCGCCCCAGTCGAAGCCGAGCCAGCGGATATCTTCCTTGATCGCGTCGATGTACCGCTGCTCTTCCCTGATCGGGTTCGTGTCATCGAACCGCAGGTGGCACGTCCCGCCGTACTGGTCGGCGAGAGCGAAGTTGAGGCAGATCGACTTCGCATGGCCGATGTGAAGATACCCGTTCGGCTCGGGCGGAAAGCGCGTGAGGACGCCCGGGAAGCGGCCCTGTTTCAGGTCGTCCTCGACGGCAGCGCGGACAAAGTCGAGCGATGGACGGGATTCGGCGGTGGTCATGTGCAGGTCAACTCGTTTCGGTCGTTTACGGACTTCTCGCGTCGCATTGTATCGCCTTCGACGGAAAACAACCGCCGGCGGACCGGAATCAGGGCCGGTGCGGAATTGCGGAAAAATCGCTTGTGAGCGGGCCGTGCCGACCGCTACACTATGGTTTCAGCATCCGGGATACCCTTTCTATGCCCTATCTGGAATTGAAATCACCGCAGGGAAACCGGCGGCTGGAATTGAACGACGAGCCGGTCACCATCGGCCGCATGCCGGACAACGGACTGGTGCTCACCGATGATCGCGCCAGCCGGGAACACTGCATTGTCGAGCCGCACGAAGGCGGATACCGGGTGCGTGACCTCGGCTCGCGCAACGGAACGCGCCTCAACGAAAAGAAGGTCCGGCACGAACTGCTCGATAACGGCGATGTGATTCGAATCGGCAAGGTGGAACTCCGGTTCATCGATCCGGACCAGATCACCACGCGCAGGAAGCGGCGGAAGACGCCCGATTACCAGGATGAACTCCGGCGGGAGCGACGCAAGCAGTCCCGGCAGGAGACGCTCGACTTCGATCCGGAGCGGGACGGCGTCGAGGTCCAGACCGACTACGAGAAGAAGCTGCGCGAGATCATTGACACCGCGCCGGAGAAACCGTTCAACGAGCGCGATATCAGCCTCGTCGATGCCCGCGGCAAAACGGTCCACTACGCCGAGTCGGCCGGACTCAACGGTGAGAAGGACTCCGGCCGGGAAGGGCTGCGGGTCTTCCGCCTCATCCTCCTGGCGGCCTTCCGCGCCCGCGCCACGGACATTCACATCGAGCCGAAAACCGACGAGGCGACGATTCGACTGCGCGTGGATGGCTACATGCTCAGCGCGGTCACGATCAGTTCGCAGATCGTCAAGCGGATTTTCGGGGTGGTGAAGATTCTCTGCGAGATCGAAACCAGCCAGAAGAACACGATGCAGGACGGGCACTTCTGCGTCAACGTGAAGGGGAATCGCGTCGATTACCGCGTCAGTTTCACGCCCGCCATGCACGGACAGAAACTCGTGATCCGCGTGCTGGACTCTTCCAGCGCGCCGGCACGGATGCATGAGCTCGGCCTGACGCCGTGGATGTACGAGAAGCTGCGCAACGTCGCCACCAAGGATGCCGGGCTGCTGCTGGTCTGTGGTCCGACCGGTTCGGGCAAGACGACCACGCTCTACAGCTGTCTGCGCGAGATCGACGTCGAGCAGCGCAACGCGATCACGATCGAGGATCCGGTCGAGTATTCCCTCGAGGGATGCACGCAGATTCCGATCGATCACCGGCAGGGACACTCGTTCGTCTCCATCCTGCGCTCGGTGTTGCGCCAGGATCCTGATGTCATCTTCGTCGGAGAAATCCGGGATACCGAGACCGCCACGGTCGCGATGCAGGCGGCGATGACCGGGCACCTGGTCTACACCACCGTCCACGCCAAGGATTCGATCGGCGCGATCTTCCGGGTGCTCGATCTTGGAGTCGAGCCGCACCTGGTCGCCAACGCGATGAACCTGGTGGTGGCGCAGCGCCTGGTCCGCGTTCTCTGCGAGACCTGCCGCAAGCCCGTGCGGCCGACGCCGGCCCAGAACATGCGCATGGGCACGAGCACCAGCGGCGTGCCGCACATCTACGTTCCGGTCGGCTGCCGGCGGTGTCTGCGGACCGGATTCACCGGCCGGCGGGCAATCTTTGAACTGCTTGAGTTTACCAACGACATGCGGGATGTCGTGCTGCGCAGCCCGTCGATCAAGCGTCTCCGGGAGATCGCCCGGCAGGGGGAACGGCTGCGGGACGGGGAGGAGGTGGTCCAGGAGACCCTCCTCTGGGACGAACGGGCCGGCGAGGTGCGCACCATGCGCACGAAGGAGGCGAGCCATGATTACCGCTACTTCCCCGACCCCGACCTGCCGCCCCTCGTGGTCCCGGAGGAGCGGGTCCAGGAGATCCGGCGGGGGCTC
>SLDM01000272.1 GCA_007125255.1 Phycisphaerales bacterium | reverse complement strand
TTCGTGTTGAGTGAGCTGAAGACGGCGTTCCTGATCGGCTTCAAGATCTACCTCCCGTTCCTGGTGATCGACATGATCATTGCGAGCATGCTGATCTCGATGGGCATGCTCATGCTGCCGCCGGTTCTCATCTCGCTGCCCTTCAAGCTGCTGCTGTTCGTCCTCGTCGACGGATGGCAACTGGTGGCCGGCTCACTGATGCTCAGTTTCATTCAGCCGGAAGCCATGGCCGAGATCATGGCGGCGGGCATGCCGAGCGGCCCCTGAGCCGCGCACCGGGCGTGCGAGCGGAAGCGTGGCGGCGGAGTGGCGCAAGTGTCTCTGCGGGATAAAGGAACGAACAGATGATCGATGCGGTTGATGCGGTACGGGTCGCGCTGCTGGAGGTACTGGTGATCGCCGTGCCGATTCTCGGCGCGGGGCTCACGATCGGACTGATCGTGAGTCTCTTCCAGGCCGTGACGCAGATTCAGGAGCAGACGCTGAGCTTCGTCCCCAAGATCGTGATCATGTTGCTGGTGTCCATTCTCCTGCTCAGCTGGATCTCGATTCGCATGGCGGACTTCGCCACCGAAATGTTCACCGGATTCTGAGCTCATCGACCTCTTCCTTTACTGCGCCGGCCCCATGTATGAGCCAGCTCGAACTCATCGAAACTCATCTTCCGCTGATGCTGCTGGTGGTCTTCCGCCTCGGCGGGCTGATGGTGTACGGGCCGATTTTCGGTTCGCCGGTGATACCCGTGCGCATCAAGATCCTGCTCTCGTTCTTCATCGGCATCACGATCTACCCGCTACTTTCGACGCAGCACTTCACCGGGGTGGAGCTCACACTGGACGTCTGGACGCTCGCGCCGCTCATTCTGCTCGAGATGTTCATCGGACTGGCCATCGGCTTTGCCGCCAGTCTTCCGCTGGTCGGCGTGCAGACGGGCGGCCTGGTCATGGGACAGCAGATGGGTCTCGGCTTCGCGCAGTTCTACAACCCGGCGGTGGACGACGAGGCGGATGTCGTCGGTCAGATGCTGTTCTTCATGGGACTGGCCGGCTTCCTGCTCATCGGTGGTCACGAGGCGATGGTGCTCGGTGTCCTGCACAGCTTCGAGCACGTCCCGCCGGGCAGCGTGCTGCTGGACACGAGCGTGATCACGCTGCTCACGGGACTGCTCATGGCGGCTTACGAGCTCGCCCTGCGGGTCGCGGCGCCGCTCCTCGCGCTGATTTTCCTGCAAAGCATTGCGATGGGCTTCATCTCCAAGACCGTGCCGCAGCTCAACATTCTCTCGCTCGGATTCCCCTTGCGCATCCTGGTTGGTTTTCTCATTGTGGCGCTGGGACTGGTCATCATCAACGAGCTGATGATGGATGCCATGGATTTCATGGTCATCTGGACGTTCAACTGGATCGAGTCACTTGGCGAATGACGTCGCGGTAGCGCCGGAATTCCACGAATCACCTCCACAACGACTGAGTTTCCGCAGTACACCCCATGGCCGACGATCTGGGCGAAAAAACGGAAGAGCCGACTCCCAAGCGTCGCCAGGAAGCGCGGGATGAGGGGAACGTGGCGAAGAGTCAGGACTTCTCCGCGGCGATCCTGTTGACGGTGGGGACGGTTGCGATCTGGTTCGCCGCGATGAGCATGCTGGGACAGGGCAGGATCGTGCTCGAAAATATTCTCGATGGCAACACGCTGATCGATCCGTTGCGTCCGGAGCAGGCGTGGGATGCCGTCAAGTACATCGCCGCCGCTGCCATGCGCGTGTTGCTGCCGTTCCTGCTCGTCTGCTGGCTGGCCGGCTACATCGGAAACTTCTTGCAGGTCGGGTGGCTGTTCACCATGAAAGCCGTGCGGCCGAAGTTCAGCAAGCTCAATCCGCTCAAGGGTTTTCAGCGCATCTTCGGCATCTCGGGCCTGGTGAAGGTCACCCTTGATTCGCTGAAGGTGCTCATCGTCGTCATCGTCTCAACTTTGACCATCTACCAGTACCGCGAAACCGTCATCCTGCTTCCGTACCTGACCATCCTCCAGTCCCTTTCGGAAATCGGCTGGCTG
Source organism: Phycisphaerales bacterium (assembly GCA_007125255.1). GTDB lineage: Bacteria > Planctomycetota > Phycisphaerae > Phycisphaerales > SM1A02 > SKZB01. The sequence goes on along the minus strand of SLDM01000272.1, from coordinate 1,801 downwards.
CTTCTCGACCTGGCGTTTCGCATCCTCGCGATTCTCTTCATCCTCGGGATTCTCGACCTGGTCTACCAGCGCTGGAAGCACACCAAGGACATGCGCATGACGAAGCAGCAGGTCAAGGACGAAATGAAGCAGTCGGAAGGTGATCCCGAGATCAAGCGCCGTCGGCATCAACTGCAGCAGCAGGCGGCGATGCAGCGCATCGGGTCGAGCGTGCCGAAGGCGGATGTGGTGGTGACCAACCCCGAGCACATCTCGATCGCGATCCAGTACGACCCCGATGCCATGGGCGCGCCGCGCGTCGTGGCGAAAGGGGCCGACTTTCTGGCCCTGCGCATCCGCCAGATCGCGATGCAGCATCGAATCCCGATCGTCGAACGCAAACCCCTCGCCCGCGCGCTCTACAAGGATGTCGGCGTCGGGCAGGAGATACCCCCGGACTTCTACCAGGCGGTGGCAGAGATTCTCGCCTACGTCTATCGACTCAGCGGCCGCAAGGCAGGGTGACCGGCAGTTAGAGACCCATGGCTTCCCTACCGTCACAACCACAGATCCCCAGGCTCTTCGTATGGGTCGGAAACAATCGGCATCTGCTGCTGCCGATCTCGTTCCTGATGCTCATCGTCGTGCTGGTGGTCCCGTTGCCGCCGATGGCGATGGACTTCCTGATCTCCGCGAACATTGCCCTCGCGTCGATCATCCTCCTGACGACGGTCTACATGGGCAAGCCGCTGGAGTTCAGCGTCTTTCCCGCGCTTCTCCTGGCAACGACGCTTTTCCGGCTGGTCCTGAACGTCGCGTCGACGCGTCTCATCCTGACCGCCGACGCGGACTCGCCGGAACAGGCAACCGCCGTGGCCGGTCAGGTCATTGAAGCGTTCGGCAACTTCGTGGCCGGCGAGTCCATCATCGTCGGACTGATCATCTTCACGATCCTGGTGATCGTGCAGTTCGTCGTCATCACCAAGGGCGCGACGCGCATGAGTGAAGTTGCCGCGCGCTTTACGCTCGACGCGATGCCCGGCAAGCAGATGGCGATCGATGCGGACCTGTCCGCGGGGCTGATCGACGAGGGGGAGGCAAAGCAGCGGCGGCAGGCCGTCACCGAGGAAGCGGACTTCTACGGCGCGATGGACGGTGCGAGCAAGTTCGTCCGGGGCGACGCGATCGCCGGCATCGTCATCACGCTGATCAACATCGTCGGCGGGTTCGCCATCGGTGTGTTTGTCATGGGCTGGCCCGCGGGCGAAACGATGTCGGCGTTCACGCGGCTGACCATCGGCGACGGCCTGGTGACGCAGATCCCCTCGTTCGTCATCGCCCTCGCGGCGGGGCTGATCGTGACGCGATCGACCTCGGACACGGACCTGGGGACGGAGCTGACCGGCCAGCTCACCGCGCAGCCGATGGCGCTGGTGATTACCGCCGGCTTCCTCGCCGTGCTCGCGTTCACCGGCCTGCCGGCTGTGCCGCTGATCCTGATCGCCGGCGGCGTGGGCCTGACCGCCTTCCTGCTCAGCCGGCGGGACACCGACCGGGAGAACGTCCGCCGGGCCGAGCAGGAAGCCAGGCAGAAGAAGCAGGAGGAAGCTGGCCCGCCCCCCGTCGAGAAGCTGCTCAACGTCGACAACATGGAACTGGAGATCGGCTACGCCCTGGTCCGCCTGGTCGACACCAAGCAGGGCGGCGACCTGCTGGATCGCATCGGCATGATTCGTCGGCAGCTTGCGATCGAGCTGGGCCTGGTCGTGCCGCCGGTGCGCATCCGCGACAACATGCAGCAGCCGCCGCACGATTACCACGT
>SLDM01000367.1 GCA_007125255.1 Phycisphaerales bacterium | reverse complement strand
GCACCATCATGCCGAAGGCGGCGACCGCCATGATGCCCCCCGCCAGCCCGTCCATGCCGTCGGTGAGATTGACCGCGTTGCTCGTGCCGGCAATGAGGAACGTCGAAACCAGCAGGAACGGAATCAGCCCGAGCACGATCACGCTCTCTTCGAGCCGGAAACTTCCGGTACCGGGCTCGTAGGTCCGCTGGAACGGCAGGGTCAGCGCCCGGGTCGCCTCGTCACCGATCCCGTGCCGGAAGAGAAAGAAGCCGGCGATTGCCCCGATGCCCAGTTGAAAGAGCAGCTTTTCCCAGGCGTAGAGCCCTTCCCGCGCGCCGGGATTGCGCCGGCTCGAGGTCAGCTTCAGCCAGTCGTCAACCCCCCCCACCACCGCGAGCCAGAGCAGCACGATCAAGGCCAGGTGCACGTACCGTTCGGTCATGTCCGCCAGCAGGAGCACCGTCGCGAGAATGGACATGCAGATCAGAACCCCGCCCATCGTGGGGGTGGCGGCTTTCGAACTCATCAGCTTGTTCAGATCCGCGTGGTAGAACTCCGGCGCGTCACCGATCTTCTGCTTGAGCAGGAAGCGGATCGTCCGCCGGCCGAAGATCAGGACAATCAGGAAGCTCACCACCACCGCGAAGAACGCGCGGAACTCCAGCTGGTACATCACCATCACCAGCGGGTAGAGACGGTTTTCGACCAGCCAGTTCTGCAGTTCTTCACTTTGGAGCAGGTTGTAGAACATGAATGGGTCGCGTACGCTTCGGCTCAGGACTCTCGGGGGGAGTGGGAGGACTGGGAAGTTGATCCATCTGCCGGCGCCAGCGGGCTCGACCCGCTGAGGGTGACTTCCCGGTCGCCGGCGTTCTTCGAGACCAGTCGATCGGCGATCCGCTCGAGGGCCATGCCGCGCGAGCCCTTCAGGAGTACCGCGTCGCCGGGTTCGATCAGCGCGGCCACGCGCTCCCGCGTCGACTCGCCGCAGGCGCCGAAGTAATCCAGCCGGTCGATCATGCCGTACTGCGCCAGCACATCCGCCGCCGCATGCATCGCCGGGCCGATGAGCACGAATCGATCGATCGGCGCGCTGCGGTGGAGATTCATGAGCTTCTCGCCCAGTTCTTCGTGGAGCACCCGCGCGTGATCCCCCAACTCGAGCATGTCACCGAGCACGACGATACGGCGCGGCGCGTCCGTCGTCAGCTCCGCGAACGTCTCCAGCGCCGAGGCCATCGATTCCGGGTTCGCGTTGTACGCATCGTTGAACAGGTCGATGCCCCCGACCCGCTCTCGCGCGAAGCGCATCTTCTCGGCCGTCGCGGAGCCGAGGCCTTCATCGATCTGCCCTTCGTTGAGCCCCATCCGCCGCGCGACCGCAACCACCGCCAGCGCGTTGAGGGCATTGTGCCGGCCGGGCAGCGCGAGCCGGAACCGGGTGCGATCGTTGATCCGGAACCACCACGCGCCGTCCGCCTCGCCGCGATCGGTCAGGCGCAGATCACCATCGTCCGCTTCTCCGAAGAGAATCGTGTTCTCCACCGGCTTGAGATAGTCGCGCAACGCCGGGCAGTCGGCGTTGATGATCGCCCACCCCTCTTCGCGCAGATGATTCAGGATCGCGGCTTTCTCCCGGATGACCGCTTCGATCGATCCGAGTCCTTCCAGGTGCGAGTGCCCGATCATCGTGATGACCGCGATGTCCGGCTCGGCGAGCTGCGCGAGGCGGCCGATCTCGCCCGGGGCGTTCGTGCCGATCTCCACCAGCACGTACCGGTCCCGGGGCGAAGCCGCGAGCAGGGTCAGCGGCACGCCGATGTCATTGTTGAACGAGCGCGGCGCGCACGTGCCGGCGAAGTGCGGCGCGAGCACCGACTGGATCAACCGTTTCGTGGTGGTCTTGCCCGCCGAACCGGTGACGGCGATCACCTTGGTCGTCGTGAGTGATCGCCGGTGGGCCCGAGCGAGCCGCACCAGCGCGGCCCGGGTCCGGTCGACCTTCAGGACGCCGACCCCCGGCGGAATCTCGCCGGGATCGACCTCGCGCTCCACCACCAGCAGCGTCGCGCCGGCCCGCGCCGCTTCCGCCAGGTACGCGTGTCCGTCGGTGCGTTCGCCCCGGATCGCCAGGAAGAGAAAATCCTTCAGGTTCTCGCGCGTGTCGATGCCGACGCCTTCGAAGCCCATCTCGGGATCGAAGGGTTCAGGCCGCTGCAGCCACGTTCCGGCCAGGGTGGGCACGATCTGGTCGAGTCGGAAGCGGCTCATGGTCCGGCCCTCCCCGCGGCCCTCTCCGCGGATGCCTTCGCGGCCGCGCCGGTCGCCGGGTCCCCGGTCTTCGTTCCCCGCGGCGCCGCCTGGAGCGCCTCCCGCGCGATCGCGCGATCATCAAACGGCCGCTTCTCCCGGCCGATGATCTGGTAATCCTCATGTCCCTTGCCGGCGATCACGATCACGTCGCCCGGCCGCGCGGTCCGGATCGCCATCCCGATCGCTTCGCGCCGATCGACACACTGCACCGCCCGATCGCGGCAGACCGCGGGAACGCCCGCCGCGACTTCCGCGACGATCGTGCCGGGGTCTTCCGTCCGCGGGTTGTCCGAGGTGATGATGATCTCATCGCCGTACCGGGCCGCCACCTGGGCCATGCGCGGCCGCTTGGTCCGGTCGCGATCACCGCCGCAGCCGAAGATGACGCGCAGCCGCCCCGATTCCGGCACCAGCGGCCGAACCGCGCTCAGGACGTTCTCGAGGGCATCGTCGGTATGGGCGTAGTCGACGTAGACCGAGTAGGGATCACCCGGAAGGGTCACCGGCTCCAGCCGGCCCGGCGGGGCGTGACAGCGGGCGAGCGCTTCGACGATGCGCGGCATCGTCGCGCCCAGCGCGGTGGCCGTCGCCGCCGCCTGCAACGCGTTCATGACGTTGTGCCGGCCGCAAAGGGGCAGGTGCAGCGGGTGCCGTTCCCCTTGGGCGATGAGCTCCAGGTCGACCCCGGCGGTGCGCTCCCGATCGATCACCGCGCGGAACTCCGCGGCCTGGTTTTCCGGCCGGAGCGAACAGCTCAGGACGCGTGCGGCGGTTCGCGAAGCGAGCATTTCTCCGCGCGGATCGTCACCGTTGATGATCGCCACCCGATCTTCGGTCAACGACTCGAAGAGCCGCGCCTTGGCATCGAAGTACGCTTCCTCGCTGCCGTGGTAATCCATATGGTCGCCGGAGAGGTTGGTAAAGACCGCCGCGGCGAAGTTCAGCCCGTCCGTCCGGCGCTGCTGCAGTGCGTGGCTGGAGACCTCGATCACCGCCGCGCCGCAGCCGTGGCTCACCATGCGTTCCAGCGTACCGCTGATCTCGCGCGCCGCGGGCGTGGTCAGCGCCGCGGGGGTGATCGCGCGGCCGTCATCGGTGTGGACCGTCCCCATCAGGCCGCACCGCCGTTCGAGGGTCGTGGCGAGGATCTGCTGGATCAGAAACGCGGTCGTCGTCTTGCCGTTCGTGCCCGTGACGCCGACGAGCGGCAGCGCCCGGCTCGGGTTGCCGCAGAATCGTTCGCAGAGCGTCGCCCCGATCGCCGGGACATCGTCACACGTCAGCAGCGTGAGGGAGGAGGCGTCGAGCGTCGATCCGCTCGGAGCGAGAATCGCCACGGCACCGGCGCGGATCGCCTCTTCGAGAAAGTCGCGCCCATCGTGCGTCCCGCCGGGACGAGCAATGAACAGCGAGCCCGGCGCGACCGCCCGGGAATCCTCCGTGATCTCGGTGATCGGGGGCCGCGACTTCGCCTCCGGACCGGCGGCGTGGTGAAGCGGCAGGTTATCGATCAGCGTGGCCAGATCCATCGGGCGGGGCATGCAGCAGGTCTCTCCGTACGGGGGTG
>SLDM01000287.1 GCA_007125255.1 Phycisphaerales bacterium | reverse complement strand
GGTGGCGGAGGAGGGTGTGGACCGCGCGGAGATCGAAGTCCGCCGCCGCATGATCAACCTGCGCCGTCCGGGGCAGGACGCGACACTCTCCCTGGAAGTCGATGAAGCCGCCCGGCCCCGGGAGATCATCCGGACGTTTGCGGAACGGTACGAGCAGCGCTTCGGCCACGTGCCGGAGGATGAGGCGCTGGAGATCGAGTCGCTCCGGGTCGTCGCATCCTCCCGTCCCCAGGCCGCCGGTAAGGCGGACGAGCGGCCGCGCGAGCGCCGCCGCGAACCGGACGAGACCGTTCGCGCGCGGTTTGACGGCGGGTGGCGCGACGTGGGGCGATTCCGCCGCGGTGAACTCGATCCGGGCGACCGGGTCGATGGTCCCGCCCTGGTGTTCGATTCCCGCAGCGCGTACGTGATCGAATCGGGCTGGAAGGCGGTCTGTGATCTGCGCGGCGGGATGATTCTTGAAAGGGCGGCCGGAGGCGCTTCGAAGCGGGAAGATCGACGGAAGAGTCAAAGCGAGGTCACGAAGGACGCGCCGGAAGTGGTCCGTCAGGAGCTGTTCACCAGCCGTTTCGCCTCGATCGCGGAGGAGATGGGCGAGGTGCTGCAACGGACCGCCCTCTCAACGAACGTGAAGCGGCGGCTGGATTTTTCCTGCGCGGTCCTTGATGCGAACGGCGAACTGGTGGTCAACGCGCCGCACATTCCGGTGCACCTCGGCGCGATGGGAATGTGCGTGCGCGCCGTCGCCGAGCGCATCGAGATGAAACCGGGCGACTCGATCGTGACGAACCATCCCGGATGCGGCGGATCGCACCTTCCGGACGTGACGGTGATTACCCCGGTGTTCACGGACGATGATCATCTGATCGGGTACGTGGCGAACCGGGCGCACCACGCCGAGCTCGGCGGCACGCGGCCGGGCTCGATGCCGCCGCGGGCAACGAGCCTGGCGGAGGAAGGCGTGGTGATCGAACCGGCGCACCTGATCCGGCAGGGTTCGCCGTGCTGGGAGGAAATGGAGCGCGTGCTGCGCGACGCGCCGCACCCATCCCGATCGGTGAAGGAGAACCTGGCGGATCTCCGCGCGGCGGTGGCGGCCAATCACCGCGGCGCGACGGCCCTGCGAAAACTGGTGGACCGACACGGGCCGGATGAGATTCGCACGCGGCTTGCCGCACTGGCGGATCGCGCCGAGCGCCTGATGCGAGAAGCGCTGCGGGAGCTGGACGATGGCGAGCGCCGGGCGGTGGAGAAGCTGGATGACGGATCGGAGCTGCACGTGGCGATCCGGATCGACGGCGAACGGGCCGAGATCGATTTCACCGGCACGTCGCCGCGCCACGCGGGCAACCTGAACGCCACGCCGGCGATCGTGCGCAGCGCGGTGTTGTACGTTCTGCGCCTGCTCATCGGTGAGCGTCTGCCGCTCAACGAGGGGCTCCTCCGCGCGGTGGAGATCACGCTGCCGGAGTGCCTGCTCAACCCCGGCTTTGATGAGGACCCGGCCCGCGCTCCGGCGGTGGTCGGGGGGAACACCGAGACCAGCCAGCGCCTCGTCGATACGCTGATCCGCGCCCTGGAGCTGGCGGCGTGCAGCCAGGGGACGATGAACAACCTGCTCTTCGGCAATGACGGCTTCGGCTACTACGAGACGATTGCGGGCGGGGCCGGCGCGGGTGATGGTTTCGACGGCGCTTCGGCGGTTCATACCCACATGACCAACACGCGCATGACCGATCCGGAAGTGCTCGAGCATCGCTATCCCGCCCGCCTCAACCGGCAGGAGATCCGCCGTGAGTCCGGCGGGGCGGGCCGGTTCCGCGGCGGGGATGGCGTGGTGCGCGAGATCGAGTTTCTCGAGCCGGTCGAAGTCTCGCTCCTGACCCAGCACCGCGTGGAAGAGCCGTACGGTCTGAACGGGGGCGAACCCGGCGCGTGCGGCCGGCAGCGAATCGTGCGCAAGAATGGTGATGAGCATGCGCTGCAGCCGATCGATCAGTGCGAAGCTGAATCCGGGGACCGGCTCATCATCGAAACCCCCGGCGGTGGCGGCTGGGGATCGAGCGCCGAGTCCGATTCGTCATGACTGCCGAGCTATCTCTATCACCATCACCATCGCCATCGCCATAGATCGACCCGGAACCAACGAGAGGACCTCCCGCATGAGCCAGACCGCAAGCCGCACCCGTCGTGAAGGTGAGAAGATCGCCGCCGACCTCCTCACGGCGGTGGAGGAGCGCAATCGGCATGAACCGGAGTTCATCCAGGCGGTGCGCGGCGTTCTGCGATCCATCCAGCCCGTACTGGCGAAGCGGGAGGATCTGCGCGAACATCGCATCTTCGAGCGGCTGGTCGAACCGGAGCGCGTGATCCAGTTCCGCGTGCCGTGGCAGGATGACTCGGGTGAGTTTCACGTCAACCGCGGCTGGCGGGTGCAGTTCTCCAGCGCGCTCGGGCCGTACAAAGGCGGCCTGCGCTTTCATCCCTCGGTCACGCTCAGCGTACTCAAGTTTCTCGGCTTCGAGCAGATTTTCAAGAACGCCCTGACCATGCTGCCGCTCGGCGGCGGCAAGGGCGGCTGCGACCTCGATCCCAAGGGGCTGAGCGATCACGAGATCATGCGCTTCTGCCAGAGCTTCATGAGCGAACTCTACCGGCACGTCGGCGCGGATACGGACGTGCCGGCCGGCGACATCAACGTCGGCCCGCGCGAGATCGGCTACCTCTTCGGCCAGTACAAGAGGCTCGGTAACCGGTTCGACGGCGTGATCACCGGCAAGGGCGATGGCTGGGGCGGGAGCAAGCTGCGGCCGGAAGCAACCGGCTACGGACTGAGCTACTTTGCCGCGATCATGCTGGAAGATCACGGCGATACCCTTGAAGGAAAGCGATGCATCGTCTCCGGCGCGGGCAACGTCTCGCAGTACGCGGCGAAGAAGCTCATCGAGATGGACGCCCGGGTGATCGCCATGTCCGACTCGAGCGGCTACATCGTCGCGGAAGACGGGCTGACGATGGACCAGCTCGAGGCGATCATGCGCGTCAAGAACGAGCAGCGTGATTCGCTTGAATCCTTCGCCGCAGATGACGGTGACGTTGAGTTTCATCAACGTGAAAAGGGGAGCGACGGGACATCCGGGTTCTGGTCGATCGAGACCGACTGCGCGTTTCCCTGCGCGACGCAGAACGAGGTCGGCAAACGCGAGGCCAGGGCGCTGCTGGACAGCGGGGTCAAGCTGATCGCGGAGGGGGCGAACATGCCGCTCGATGCCGAGGCGATGGAGCTGATGCGCGAATCGGAGGTGCTCGTCGGACCGGCCAAGGCCGCCAACGCCGGGGGCGTGGCGGTCTCGGGACTGGAGATGGCTCAGAACAGTCAGCGTCAGCACTGGACGCGCGAGGATGTCGATGAGCGCCTGAAAGCCATCATGCGCACCATTCACGATCGCTGCACCGACGCGGCGGAGACCTACGAAGTGAAGGACACGTACGTGGATGGCGCGAACATCGCCGGCTTTCTGCGTGTCGCCGAAGCGATGAAGGCGCAAGGGTTGGTTTAGGGGAGCGACGAAGCGACGAAGGGGGGAAAGTGACGAAGTAAGGGAGTGACGAAGGGGGGGTTCGGGGGGAAAGGGTGCCACGGCCAGCGAGCGCAGCGAGTCGGCCGTGCGAGATGGAAGAAACCGAAGTGTGACGCGTAGGGGTGCCGTGGTCTGGAGTCATGGCCTCACGATAATGAGGGCATGACGGAAGGCCGTGGATGCGCGACTGACGAGCCATGTGATGCGGCTGAAAAGTGACGAAGGGCGGGTACGGGGAAAGGGTGCCACGGCCAGCGAGCGCAGCGAGTCGGCCGTGCGAGATGGAAG
>SLDM01000177.1 GCA_007125255.1 Phycisphaerales bacterium | reverse complement strand
CCCCCCTCAAGCGTTACGATCCCACCTGCCACCCTCACACCCTCCCCCACCGAAGTTCAGATGCCCAGAAGTTCGTCAGGACCGATATCCTGCCACCATGTGGTTGACGGTCGGCGGTTGACGGTCGACCGCGTTGCCTTTGACTGCCCGGAGGGTTGACGCCCGCGCCGGAGCCCGCTTGCCCCACGGAGAATCCCATGAACCGACTGCAACTCGCGCTTTCAAGCGTGCTGATCCTGATCGTGGCCGTGCCGGCCGCCGGGCAGAGCAACAACGATCTGCGCCGGGAGAACGAGCGTCTGCGCACCGAGGTGCGGGAACTGCAGAGTGAACTGAATGCGGCCCGCGCCCGAATTGCCGAACTGGAACGGGATCTCGAGCGGGCCGCCGCGGCCCCGAGCCGCGCCGCCAGGCCGGGCCTGGCGGACGAGGTTGATGACGCCGCCACGATGGGAGACCCGGCCGACGGGCCGGAACACCATCCCGGGCTCCTGCTGCTGCGCCTGCAGGAGGAGTACGCCGAGGCGATGGGCGATCACGCTCCCGGCGCCCATGACTCCCGCGAACGTGACCGGTATCACCGCGCGTTGAGCCGCTGGTACTTTGAAGTCAATCGGCGCCGGCACCATGTCATCTGGCCGGTCCGCGTTCTGCAGCACCAGCCGGCCACGCGCGCCGGCAAGACGTTTCGCCTGCAGGTCGTGCAACACGACGATCCGGAGGTCGTCTACGGCGATCCATTCGAAGTCGTCATGTCACGTTCGACCGCGCACCGGTTCATGCGCATGCAGGAGCGGGATCCGGACGACCGCCCCCGAATCTACGTGCTGCGGGCCAACCTCTCCCCGACCCTGCTGTTCAACGAGGACCGCTACGAGCCGGGACCGTTTGACAACCCGCGATTCGTGGGCCTCTTCACCGAGTTTGACTTCGCCCTCGATATCCGCGCGTTCCTTCCCCGGGAGGAGGCGGAACGGCTGCTGCGGGAGAAGAGGAAGCGCCGTGAATCCGGTGATGACACCCGGAGCGATGAGGATGACGAGACGGATGAAGAGGAGGAGGAGGAGGAGAACGCTGATCGCTGATTACGTTTCTCCGGCATTCACGTAGGGATCCCGAAGAAGTTCCAGGACTTCCTCGAGCAGCGACGCGGCGCTCTCGCGGATCTCGGCGAGCAGTTCCCGACGTGATTCATCATCATCCATACCCGCAACCACGCCGGCGAGGTGACGAATGTAATTCAGCGCCTCGTACTGGGTCAGCAGGATGCGGTGCTCAAAGTTGCGCCCACCGGAGGTGATGATCTGACGGCTGGTCGACTTCTCGATCTCGTCCCGGGTCTTCGCCTCGGCGTGCGGCAGTCCATGTTCGTCGTAACCGAGGGCATCATCGTCCTCAGCGAACCGATCCAACCGGACCTGCGCATCCCGCGCGAACTCGCCGATACGGCGCAGCAGTTCCTTCACTTCATCGCGCGGATTCTTGATCATGAGGACCTGATCGACCTGCGCTTCGGACTCGATCGTGGCATAGAGCAGCGCGTAGCCGTGGTTGCGCTCGCGGCCATCCTCATCGGTCGGCGGCGAAGCGGCGTAGGGGCGCGTGCTCTGGCAGGCGGTGAGCGAAAGCAGCACCATGCCGGCGAAGATCAGCACAAGTACCAGACGGGAGGAAAACGTGAACATGGCGGGATCCTGAAAAAGCTCGTGAAGTTTGACAAGGGGTACAGCGCGTCGGGTTATCCGCAGTTCCGGACCGAAAACGACGAGTCGAAGCAGAGGGCGCCTTGCCAGGAAACCGTCATTCCACACCTGGATCGACGCGCACTTCGTGTTCCACCAGCCGGTTGGCGAGAGCGCGAATACGACCCGCACTCAGGGGATCGCGGGCCGCGGCACGAACCGCCGAACCCAGCGGCGCATCGGCCGCACGCACCGCGCTTTGCGTGGCCTGGCCGGGATAAAAAAGCGGCACCTCGATCCAGTTCCCTTCAACGGTATCGAGATGACCGGCCTCGGTGTAGACCGCTTCCAGATGCACCACGGCCCCGGCATCCAGACCGAGCACCAGCGGCATGGAAACGTAGTGCCACCGCGCGCCCATCTGACCGGTGTGGACCGCGAACTGCACGTTGTACGTTTCGCCCGGCTTGATTTCATGGCTGTCCCGCGGGTTCGGAGACTCGAGCGTGCGGGTCACGGCGACGTGCCACGCTCCGTCCTTCCAACGACCGTCGGCCTGCAGACTGCCCCGGCTGCCGGAAGGTTCCCGGAGAATGCGCCGGGGAATGACATCGCCTTCCTGCCAATCATGCTCAGGATCGAACGGCACCGCAAACTCATCCTTGAGGTAGTAGATATCGTCCTGCCCATAGTCCCGCGCCAGAAGCCGCTCCTTCTCGAGCGCGGAGAATCCGACCTTTTCCGGGTCGAACATCCACCGCGGTCGCTCATGTTCATCATCCCAGTTGGTGGTGTACATTCCGCGGCCTTCGGCGGAAAAACGGTAGTCGAGAACGTATCCGTTGTCCGCGTATCCGTGGGGATTGCTCCGGTGAGCCCGCCACTGCCAGGTATCGAGGAAGCGGCCCTCCTCCCGCATTCGGCTCAGTTCTTCTTCGGAGCGTACGCTTCGCCAGAGGTTCTCATCGGAGGTGTCCTCACGTGATTCGGCAAGAAACTTCCGGACATCGGTCTCGCCCAACCGGTCACCGAGGTGAGGGTGCCCGACGACGTCATCCCGGCCGATTTCGTCGGTGCGGCTCCGAATCCCCGGATGCGAAACGAGAAACCCGCCGTAGGTCTCGTACCCTTCGATGTTGCCGGCATCGATCGCCACGGAAATGCGGTCTTCATACAGCCCGTGCTCCTGCGGGCCGACGGGGGCGGAACCGTAGCGAACCCATTCGCCATCTTCGAAAATGAAGCAGTCGTGGTACCAGCTCGGATCGTCCGTCGGAAATTCGTAGCGGACCTGAATGTGCGTATCGTTGTAGACCGCGCTGACTCGCAGCGGGACCACGAGCTGATCTGCCGGCGGGATGTAGATATTGCGCGATCGATCATGCGCGATCGGTTGATCCGGGCCGGTCAGGGTGGCCGCTCGGGCATCGTCGCTCACCCACCGTCCCCGATCCTGACTCTCCGCGCATCCCGCCAGCAACAGGATGATCGTGCCGACGCCTCCCGTGATGCATGAGCGGACGGACAGAACACTTCTGAAAAGATCTCGTGTCGGTCGCATGATTCGATTCGCTCCTCATTTTGCTTTTTCAAAGGAATGCCAGAGCCGATTCGTCGGAAGCAGGACTCTCGTCACCGCCATTCACCCCTCCGTGCCTTCGTGCCTCCCCCTCATCACTTCGTCACTTCTCCCCTTGATATGCACATCCATCTGCGGGAACGGAATGCTGATGCCTGCTTCATCGAGGGCGTTCTTCACGCGCTCGGTCAGCTTGTCGCGCACCGGCCAGAAATCACTCGTGTTGGCCCAGACGCGCACCGTCCAGTTCACCGATGAATCTGCCAGCTCGTTGAGCACGATCGCGGGGGCGGGCTCCTCGATTTTCTCCTCGATGCCGTGCGCGGCATCCTTCAATACCTGCCGCGTCTGCGCGATGTCGGCGTCGTAGGAAACACCGACATGTACATCGACCCGGCGCGTCGGGTGGTGGTTCACGTTCTCGATCGTCGCGCCGAAGATCGATCCGTTGGGAACGAAGAGGCGCCGATTGTCAAAGGTGTCGATGATGGTGGAGAAGAGTTCGATCTCGACGATCTTGCCGGAGACGCCCGCGGCGTTGACCGCATCGCCGACCTTGAACGGCCGAAAGATCAGCAGCATGAGCCCGGCCGCGGCGTTGCCGAGAGTGCCCT
>SLDM01000523.1 GCA_007125255.1 Phycisphaerales bacterium | reverse complement strand
CGCGGAGATCGATCCGGAACTCGATGAAACGGCCGGGCACGAAGCGCCGGTACTCACTTTGCCGGGCCGGGGTGACCAGTGGCTCCCCCTGGTCCTCGCGGGAGGGGCGCTGCTGATTCTGCTCGCGGCGTACCTCGGCGGCGCACCGGGTCTTTACCCTCTTCTGACTCGTCAGGCGGAATTCGAGACCATTTCGTGGGGCGCGCGGCTCCTCGGTATCGCTCAGTTCGTGATCGTCTCGATCATGCTCTACGCGTGTGCCGCGGCGGGACTCGTGCTGACGGGGCTGACCCTCCCCAAGCCGGTCGGCCCGTGGCGCCTGGCCGCAGCCCGCCTCGCCGCGATCGTGCTGTTGACCCAATTGATCAAGCTGATCACCCTGCCCGGCCCGCGTTCGCTGGAGTGGGCCGTGGAAGCGATCCTTCAGGGGGCGGTGTTCATCATGATGACGGCCGCGCTCTTTGCCCTTCCCGCCACCACCGTCGGACTGATCGGAGCCTGGTCGCTGCTCTGTCTGCTCGGACTGTGGGTCTTTGCCCACGCGGTGACATGGGCAATGTGACGGGCCATCAGGCGGGCCATCCGGCGGGCCTCACGACGGCTGGCCTTCGCTCTGCCGGATCATGTCGGATCATGTCGGATCATGTCCGATCATGTCCGATCATGGGCTGCGGTGCGACCTCAGCGATCCGGCCGGTTGATTCGCGTCAGCCGCACGGTGATGGTGAGGTTGGTGTTTTCCGGAATCAGTCCGTCGCCGTATCCCTTGCGTCCCCAGTGGCGGTGGGGCGGACACTCCACGACGCGGACACCCCCGACACGCATCCCCTCAACGGTGGTGTCGATGCCTTCGATCACCGTGCCCCGTCCGAGCTCAAAGCGGTACCCGTTCTCGCGGAGAACGGTGGTTCCGTCGGGCAGTTGAATGGTGTAGTCGATCGTGACCAGGTGTCCCGTCCGGGCCTGCTGTCCCGAGCCCTTCTGCTCACTCGTGACCCGTGCCGGCGGCGCCCCGAGCTCGACGACCGGAGTGTCGCACGCCGTGATCGACACGACCGCCAACAGCACCATCGGCCCCAGGGCGAGGCCGCGCGGGAAGAACGTCGATCGGGGTGAGGAGGGTTGATTCACATCGATCGGCATCGACCGGAAGCGGAGGCGAGTTCAGGATTTCCTGGCGATTGCCTCCCGGGGATCTCCACCGATGGAGAAAACTACCCCTGCCGCCGAAGCGATCCGACCGGCAGGTTTCCCGGTTGCTGGTCGGCGGCGGCCGGGCCGGCCCGATCGGGTCCTCTGGCCTGGGTCGATGCGGGGGTCGATCCGGGGGTCGGTGCGGGATAGCGCTCCGCCTTCTGGCGATCCCACCTCCGGTGGTACCGCGCGATCGGGAGATCGTGGTAGCTCGTCCGGCAGCCGTAGCAGACCAGCCGCCGACGGGAGAAGAGCAGAATGCCGAGGTCCAGCAGCAGCACGAGAACCATGCCCAGCAGAACGGGGATGTTCGTGACCAGGCCGAAGATGCCCACGATCGCGCCGGCAAAGGCGAGCACCACCACCAGCGGGGTGATCTGCGGGAAGGCCTTTTCATGGAAGAGGTCGCCCGCGCCGCAGACAATGCACCGACGCAACTGCCCGGAGTCGTCCACCGCGCGATCCCAGTTGAGGAACACCTCCCGACCGGTGGAGGTGCCGGTTCTCGTCGGCCGCTCCTCGAGATCGAGTGTCGCGCGGCCAAGCGGCATCCGCTGAGAGTCGCGAAGTTCCAGGCGCATGACCCGGATTGTAGAACCTGTGCCGAAACGCGGACGGTCGTCGCTCCTTGAGCTGTTCAACTTGTCAGAGCCCGGTTCAGCCGCGATAGTCCGCACTCTATGGAACGCGCGAGCAGCGGCAACTCGGAACACGCCTGGGTCCAGCGTCTGCGGGGAAAGTTCCTGGTCTTCGACGGGCCGGACGGCTCCGGGAAATCGACCCAGTTCTCGCGATTCTCCCGCTTCTGCGCGGAGCATGCGGTGCGCGTCTGCGAGGTTCGCGAACCGGGTGGTACGCCCATCGGTGAGAAAGTGCGGGAAATCCTTCTCGACCCGGAGAACACCGACATGACGCTGCCGTGCGAGATGCTGCTGTACATGGCCAGCCGCGCGCAGCTGGTGTTGCAGCGGGTGCAGCCGGCGCTCGAGCGCGGGGAGCTCGTGCTTGCGGATCGGTTCATCAGTTCCACCCTCGCCTACCAGGGCACCGCCGGCGGAATTCGCCAGACCGACATCGTCAGCGTGGGGAAAGTCGCGATGGCCGGCGTCGAGCCGAACCTCACCATCGTCTTCGATGTGGACGAAAGGACGGCCGCGGGGCGGCTCAACCCGCTTCTCGATCGAATGGAACAGAAGGGCGTTGACTTTCACCGGCGCGTGCGGCAGGGATATCTCGATCAGGCCGATAACCCGCCCTACGGTCAGTACCTGGTCATCGATGCCTCCCCGGAACCGGAGATGGTCTTCCGGTCGCTGCTTAACGGGCTTCGCAGCGCCGTGCCCGCCTCCGGCGCGTGATCGCGGTCCGGGCCGCCCGGATTCTGCCCGGGTCTTCCTCCTGAAATCGGCAAAGCGGGCGGAATTTGCTTTCCATTCCGGCTCCTCGTGATACGTTCACACCATGGCAACGGGACCTGAATACTCGGTCCGCTGTTTCGTCACCTGTACTTAGTACTTAGTTGGAATGGGGAACACCTTATGAATATTCACCCCCGCGTCGATGCGGCCTTCCTCCGGGTTGGCGTCGTGGCCCTGCTCCTGGCGGCATCAACCCACGCCAACACCGCCCATGCCGAGGCGAGTCAGGACGACACCACGATTTCCCAGTGGGATTTCAACTATGAACTCGGCGTCGTCGACGCGGATGGACAGAGTGATATCGACGGCTTCAGCCCGCCGCCCCTCATCGGCAAAGGCGAGGCGGTCCTGATCGGTGGCGTCGAGCCGCGATTCAGTGGCGGCGACGACGCGCTCGGGTTCAACGACGGGTGGCAGGGAGATCCGGCCGGCGCCGCAGGCGATGAGAACAACTACGGCTGGCAGACCACCAACTATCCCGAGCAGGGGACCGGTGACGGCACGGCCGGCGCCCAGTTCCACGTCAGCACCGAAGGTCTTTCGAACATCACCGTGTCCTACGCGCACCGGTTCAGCGGCCGCTCCAGTCGGCACGCGGCACTGGAATACTCCGTCGACGGGGGCGATACCTGGCAACTCGCCTACGAATACGAGGCCGTCAACGGGCACAATCTCTGGTATTTCCAGCGCTTCGACTTCACGCACATTCCCGAAGCGAACGACAATCCCGACTTCGCGTTCCGGGTGGTCGCGATCTTCATGCCCGGTTCGGACGTGCCGGGATACGAGGACGCCAACAACAATCGGCCGGGGGTCCTCTTTGACGATGAGGGCTACCAGCCCTCCGGCACCTGGCGCTTTGATTCCGTCGGCGTGTACGCAGATCACCCCCCGGTGCGGATCAACGAGTTCATGGGCCGCAACCATGTCTTCCTCGCGGATGAAGATGGCGATTACGAGAGCTGGCTGGAACTGCATAACCACGGCGCGGTCCCGGTCAATCTGGCGGACTACGGTCTCTCCGACGATGAGGAGAACCCCTTCCGCTGGATCATGCCGAGCGTCACCCTCGAACCCGGCGAGTTCCTGCTCATCTTCTGCTCGAACAAGGATCGCGACACCGGTGAACTCCACACCAATTTTTCGATCAGCGCCAACGGCGAAGAACTGTTACTGACGCATCCTGACGGCCGACGCATCGACGAGATTTCACCGTATGAACTGGATACGAATATCTCGCTGGGACGCACACCGGACGGAGCGCCGCAGTT
>SLDM01000192.1 GCA_007125255.1 Phycisphaerales bacterium | reverse complement strand
GGGCGATGGAACCGATCCCCACGATCGGGAGGAGGCCCGGCCGGCCCGTGCGGCTCACCGCCCCGCCGGCGAGCGCGATGAACGCGACCGCCCACGGCACGGCGCCGGTCTGCGTGAAGGTCATCTCGATCTGAGCGTGCACGAGCAGCGCCATCACCCCGGTCGCAAGGGCCCACTGCACCGCCCCGCCTTCGGCGAGGATGAACCAGCGCAGCAACCCAGCCGTCAGGGCGATGAATCCGATGAGCCCGCCGAGCCGCACGTAGAGCGCCAGATCGCTGAGGGTGTGAAACTCAACCAGAATCGCCGGCGCCACACCGAAGAGAACCACCGTGATCGCCACCCGGCCGGTTCGGAACAGGATCGCCTCGACATCCGAGCCATCGAAACCCGGAACGGAACCGAAGGCGCGCCGCGAAGCACGGATGAACCAGACGGCGAGCAGCCCGACCCACGCCGCCCCGAGCAGCCCGAGCATGGTGATCCAGTCGGTGATAACCGAGTGGGCGCTGGTGACCTCCTCGGGACTGCGCGGCACGCGGTGCCGGACGTACGCCTCCTGAAAACCGTCCGGACCGACGCCCAGCAGCGGCGCTTCGGTGAAGATCCGTCCCGCCCCGAGAAGGTAGTGCCAGCGGAAGAGCAGACTTCGTTCACCGAGAAACGCTTCCGGCAGCAGCGCGCCGCGCACCCCGATTCCCACCAGTGCGAGCAGCGGCAGCGCCAGCAGGAACCAGGACAGACCCGGCAGAAATCGAGTCCGGAGCGAGGGCCACAGCAGAGGCATGCCGAGGAACGCCGCGCCGAGAAGCATCGTCGCCATGGCGCCCTTGGAACCGCTCAACCAGATCATCATGCCGCCCGAGAAGAGCAGGAGAAGCCCCAGCGCGATCCAGCCCGGCGCGCGCGGCATGCGACGACTGAGCAGTGCGATCCCGATCCCGACCACCACGGCGATCAACATGATCGAGGCGTAGATGTTCGTCGTGGCGAACCAGCCGTGCGGTTGCGGTTGGCGCAGACGGCGTTCGTAGATCTGCGCGGCGGAGGAATCGGGGTCCCAGCCGCGCGACTGGAAGAACGCCTCGCGGTGCTGCTCGAACATCCGGATCGTGTCGGCGTGTTCGAAGGTGACCTGGCCGAGCCCGCGCGCCAGCAGCGGCGCGAGCAGACCGAGCAGGATCGCCAGCGCGACCAGTTGCATCGTGCGGTCCCGGGCGAGGTGAGCGATCGCCACCCCCCCGACCACCGCGCTGAACCAGCTCATGCCCCGCCAGAGCTGGCTGATGTCGCCGCCGCCGTGCCAGAAGAGAACCGGTAGAGGAAGCAGCGCGAGCAGGAGCAGTGTCCCATCGGCCCCGCGGCCGCGCCGGGCCTCACCGATCGCCGCGATGCCCGCGAAAATCAGGAGAAGGGCATCGATGATCAGGCTGCCGACCGGGCCGAACCCCGCGAGCGGATGGGGATCAAACGCGGGGTCCACATCGAAGTAAAGCTGGGGCGAGGTGCTTGAGAGCAACCGCAGCGCGATCAGGGACAGCAGGCCGGTCAACGCGACCCACTGCCACGGATTCGTCCGATCAGGTTCCGGGGAGGCGAGAGCGCTCATGTTCCGGCATCCCCGGGGGGAGTGCGCCGCGCGGTGGCGTGTTCCAGGAGGGCAAACATGAGCAGGAGGAGCATCGTCTGCACGCCGACAAGCTTCGCCTGCCACGGCTCCAGTGAGCCGAGCACGATCCCGCCCAGCCCGGTCACGGCGGTCGCAGCCCAGAGGACGAGCACCGCCCCGCGCCGCGACAATCCGCGGCGCACCAACCGGTGGGAGACGTGCTGCTGGTCGCCCACGAAGGGACTCTGACCCTTGCTGAGACGAATGAGGGTCACGCTGAGAAAATCATAGATCGGGATCGCAAGAACGATCAAAGGCATGAAGACGCCGTACCACCCGCCCCCGAGCGCGAAGGCGGGATCGTCCGGGTTGAAGTAGGTCGTCCGCGCGGTCAGGATCGCCAGCAGGAACCCGATGACGAGCGACCCGCCATCGCCCATGAAAATCCTGGCCGGGGGAAAGTTGAAGAGAAGAAACCCGATCAGCGCGCCGATCAGCAGCGCGAGCGTGCCGGCGATGAACCACTGGGCATTGATGAGCGTGGCGGCCATGAAGAGCGCGGCCGCGATCGCGCAGACCCCGGCGGCGAGACCATCCATGTTGTCCAGAAAATTGATCGCATTGGTGATCACGATGATCCACAGCACGCTGACGGCCATGCTCGGCGCGGGGCCGAGACCCAGCCAGTGATCGAGCACCGTCAGCAGTCGAATGTCGAACCAGGCGACCATGACCAGCGCGATCGCCACCTGCACGCCGAGCTTGCTCCCCGCGCCGAGCGGACGGCGATCGTCGACGAGCCCGGTGATGTGGAGCACCACCATGCCGATCAGCAGCGCCAGCGCGGTGGGCGTCGTCTCCCGCACGCGGTCGAGATGCGGTTCCAGCGCGGGCAGCAACTGCACGAGGCGTTCATCGGAGATCAGCCAGAACCCGCCCAGGCCGGCGGCAAACGGCAGCGCCACGGCCCAGAAGATCGCGATCCCGCCGATGTTGGGGACGGGGCGCAGTTCCTTGCGGTGCCCCTCGGCCCCGCCGGTGTCGAGCGCGGCGAGCCGGTGGCCCATCCGCACCAGCAGCGCGGTGAGCGGCGCGGAAATGGCAAACCCGACGAGAATCAATCCCAAAGCGGGCCAGAGCATGGGCGGTATCGTAGCGGCGAATTCGGATTCGGTTCGGCGGGGCGATTCGAGAAAGAAGCGGCGCGCTCTCCAACCTGGCTACGCGGCGCCGGTCAGCACGTGCCGGTCCGCCCGCGCGGTCCGCTCGATCATGGCGTCGATGGCATCGAACATCGCGGCACTGGACCGGGAGAGCCGGATCGACTCCTTGAACGGCTTGATGTGGCCCATCGTCTTGCCGTACCAGCTGATCTTGCGGCTCATGGTGTCGACCGCGTGCCGCTCACCCAGATGGGTGACGAGCAGTTCCAGATGCCGGCGGACGATGCGCAGCTTCTCGAGCCGGCCCGGCTCCGGCGGCGTGACGCCGGTGCGCAGCCGCTGCCGGCCCGCACGGAAAAGCCACGGCTTGCGCATCGCGCCGCGACCGATCATGACCCCCGCGCAGCCGGTGCGCGCGATCATGCGGTCGATGTGCTCCGGCTCGGTGACGTCCCCGTTGCCGATGACGGGAATGCGCCGCACGCGTTCGACGACCCGGGCGATACCGTCCAGGTCGACCGTTCCCCGGAACCGCTGGTCGGTCGTGCGGCCGTGAACCGTGATCGCGGCAATGCCGACATCCTCGAGCCGGACCGCCAGCTCCGGGGCGACGAGGCACGAGCGATCCCAGCCGAGGCGCACCTTGGCGGTCACGGGGACGCCCGTGGGCTCGACCGCCCGGACGATGCGTTCGGCGAGCCGGACGGTGCGCCCGACATCGCAGAGCAGACGGGAGCCGCCGTTCTGCTTGGCGACCTTGTCGACGGGACAGCCCATGTTGATATCGACGACCACCGCGCCGTGCTCGACCGCCCAGCGGGCCGCTTCCGGCAGGGGGTCTTCATCGTTGCCGTAGAGCTGCATGCAGAGCGGCCGATCGAACTCGTTGGTCGCGGCCAGAGCAAGCGCGCGCGGCGCGCCGCGCAGCACCGAACGGCAGTTCAAGAGGTCCGTGCTCGCCAGACCGACCCCGCCGAGTTCACGGCAGAGAATGCGGAACGCCAGGTCGCAGTGCCCGGCCATCGGCGCAAGCAGCAGCGGAGAGTCAAGGGTGACCGGGCCGATTCTGAGCATGGATTGGATTATAGGAAGGCACGGAGGGAAAGTGACG
>SLDM01000006.1 GCA_007125255.1 Phycisphaerales bacterium | reverse complement strand
CGCGGGCTCACCCTGAACGGCGGTTCATCGGCCGCGAAAGCGGACGGCTTTCGCGCGGGCGGTGATCACGTGATTCTCCACGGGACGGGATCGCTGTTGCAGGTCCACCTCCACCGGCTCGCCGTCCACCGTCACCACCACGTCGATCTCGATGATCGCCAGCGCCCCGTACCGCGCGGCGAGGTCGCGCAGCTTTTCGTACACCGCGGCTTCCGCAAGTGCCAGGGAACCGAAGCGGCGGGTCTCGCCGGTGGCGCTGATCCGCGCGATGAGTTCGTGCGGTCGATCCACCGGTTCAAAGTAGAGATCGACCATGTCCGGAGATTCCGGGGCGCGCCAATGCGGGCTGATGCGCTCGCTGGTGCCCGATGCCCGGCACCCCGGGGCCAGCAGCACAACCGCGCCGAGGGTGCAGGCGATCGCCAGCATTCCCAGGAGCGTGCTCGAAGTCGGTTCTGATCGGTTTCGCCTCATCGTGCGTACCTCCGGGAAGATCTCGGCGGGCGCCCCGGTGCATGGGACCGGCTCGCTCACCCTTTCCAGCGCATGTTCATGTCGTGCTCCACCCCGACGAGATCGAGCAGGCGCCCGGCCATGAAGTCGACGATCTCGTCCACCGTTTGCGGCTTCATGTAGAACCCCGGCGAGAGGGGAGCGATGATCGCCCCGGCTTCGCTCACGCGGGCCATGTTGCGCAGGTCGATCGCGGTGACAGGGGTCTCCCGGTGCGCGAGGATCAGGCGGCGTCGTTCCTTGAGCGTCACCATCGCGGCCCGTTGAACGAGACTCTGCGTCAGGCCCGCGGCAATCGCGCCGATGGTATTGCTCGAACAGGGCACGATGATCATTCCGTCGTGCAGGAACGACCCCGAGGCGGGCGTCGCGCCGAGATCGTTGTCGTTGTGGATGACGAGCCGATCGCCACAACCATTGGAGAGGCGATCCGGGTCGGGCCTTGAGATATCCAGTTCATCGTGCAGCAGACGCCGACCGAGGGTGGAAATGGCGACGTGGACCTCCACCCCGGCGCGGGCCAGCCGTTCGATCGTTCGAACCGCGTAGGGAGCGCCGCTGGCGCCGGTGATGCCGACCACGATGCGTTTGGCCATAGGGGTTGGTGAGCTCGGAAACAGAGGCAGCCGATGAAAAACGGATTCTGGTCGACGGGGCCGAACGTGATACACTCTGGGGCCGTTGTCACCCCATTGGGAGCATAGCAAGGAAACCCCGTCATGGCCCATTGCCGAATGATTCTCCTTTTGGCCCTTTCGCTGCTGGTCACCGCATCCCTCACCGGCTGCACGACCTGGGCGACCTACCCGCCCATCGAGGGTGCGGCCCAGATCGGTCACCCGAAACTCGAACCCACCCCGACGATTCTGGCCGATGCGCTGAGATACACCCACGAACGTCACGGTGAGGGTGAACTCGTCTTCAATCTGCCCGAAGGGGCGCCGGTGGATCTCTACGCCATCCTGCAGCGGCGATTGCGTGATGCACGGCCGATGCGGGAAGGGGACGAGTCGGCGATCCACGTCCAGCAGATCCGCATTCGGGCGAACACGGCCGAGGTTGATCTGATCTATCCGCAGGAGGGCGGCTACCACGCCCTGGCGACGTTGCACATGCGGCAACGCTTCCTGGCCTCGTACCGGGTGACCAGCACCCGGCTCTGGCGGATTCGCGTCGATGTGCCGAGCCCGAACTACGTTCCGCCGGCCGAGCCGGAGTCCGGATACGAGTCCGGCTCCCAATCGGGGCATGACTCCGGGACTGACTCCGGGACTGGCTCCGGGACCGACTCTGGCATTGGGGAAGCGGATTCCGCCGTGACCCGGCCCATCACTTCGGATTGAGACGCGATTCTCCGTGACCACACCGAGCTACCAGCAGGAAGAGGCCTACCGCGACCGCACGGTCTGTGTGACCGGCGGGGCCGGCTTCATCGGATCCCATCTGACCGAAGCGCTGGTGGAACTCGGCGCGAAGGTGTCTGTACTGGACGATCTGTCCAACGGCCGGGAGAGCAATCTCGCCGGTGTTCACCGCGCCATCCGCTTCGTGCGCGGCTCCATCCTCGATCCCGATGCACGGCGCGACGCGTTCGCGGGCGCCGAGGTGATTTTCCACCAGGCCGCCCTGGCTTCCGTGCCCGCGAGCGTGAAGGAACCGGTGACGTACCACGAGGTCAATGCGACCGGCACGCTGCACCTGCTGGAGACCGCGCGGTCACTGGATCACGGATGCCGGGTGATTTATGCGGGATCGAGCAGCGCGTACGGGGATCAGCTGCAGGAACCGAAGGTCGAAGCGATGCGCGCCGACCCGCTCTCGCCTTACGCCGCCTCCAAGCTGGCCGGGGAATCGATGCTCCGCGCTTACGCGCACTGTTACGGCATGCCGACACTCTCACTGCGCTACTTCAACATCTTCGGTCCGCGGCAACGTCATGACTCCCCTTACGCGGCGGTGATCCCGATCTTCCTCGAGCGCATTCGCCGCGGTGAGAAGCCGGTGATTTTCGGCGACGGGGAGCAGACGCGCGACTTCACCCACGTGGCCAACGCGGTTCACGCCAATCTGCTCGCGGGCGCTGCCCCGCCCGAGCGACTGCAGGGCGATGCGGTCAACATCGGATGCGGCGAGAGTGTTTCCCTGCTGGTCCTGCTGGAGCGGCTCGCGCGGGAGCTCGGCATCGAACCGAGCTGTGAGTTCCAGCCGCCACGGGCGGGTGATGTCAAGCACAGTCGCGCGGCGATCGATCTGGCGCGGGAGCTGATCGGTTACGAACCGACCGTCGACTTTGCATCCGGGTTGACCCGGACCATCGAAGCCAGCCGGAATCAGTGAACGATCACGTCCGCGCGGCGGTACGTCGGTCGCGGCTCCCCCGCGCCGCGGGTCCGCTGATTCACGTAGACCCGGATCTCATCAAACGCATCGTGGTGACGTGACCAGTTCAGCTCGTGCTCGACCAGGGCCTGGGTGACCATCTCATCCGGCGCCGGCGCTTCGAGCGAGAGAAAGAGCGATGCGATCCGCAACCCCTCCTGGTCATCCTGATCATCCCGGATCTCCGCGTGGTCCAGCACGAACCGGTAGCCTCCGGTGGGCGCGGTCAGCGTGAGGGTAAGCTCGACCATGCGTCCCCGTTCGTGAAACCCGAGCTCGATGGGGGGGCCATCGTAGCTGCCCCGTCCGATGGGCAGCGGGTCGGTCGCGCTCCGCGCGGACTGACAGCCGGCAGTGGCCAGCAGCAGGAAGGCCAGCGTGAAGGTTGCAAGCTGGGCGAGGTTGCGCAAGCTCATGAGGAAGCGACGGCCGCTTCGATTCCCAGTGCCGCCGCCATGGTCGAGCCGAGGTCCGCGGGGCTGTCGGCGACCTTGACGCCACAGGCGTTCAGCGCTTTCATCTTCGCATCGGCGGTATCGTCCGCGCCGCCGATGATCGCGCCGGCGTGGCCCATGCGCTTGCCGGCCGGGGCGGTGCGGCCGGCGATGAAGCCGACGACGGGCTTGGACATGTGCTTTTTGATCCAGTGTCCGGCCTCGGTCTCGTCCGAACCGCCGATCTCGCCGATCATCACGACGCCATCGGTCGCCTTGTCGCGCTCGAAGAGGTCAAGCAGCTCGATGAAGTTGAGTCCCTTGACCGGATCGCCACCGATCCCGACACAGGTCGTCTGACCGATGCCGCGCTGGGAGCACTGCCAGACGGCTTCGTAAGTGAGGGTGCCGGAGCGCGAGATGATGCCGACTCCCTTGCCGGTGGGCGCGTCATCCTTGGCGAGGTGGATGTAGCCGGGCATGATGCCGATCTTGCATCCGCCTTCGAAGGTCGCGTTCGCGCCTTCGCCGCTGACTTTCCTTCCCGGCGTGATGATGCCGGGGCAGTTGGGGCCGATGAGTCTGGCTTCCGGATAGTCACGGAGGACCGCGCGCACGCGAATCATGTCCTGCGTGGGAATGCCTTCGGTGATCGCGCAGATGACCGAAATGCCCGCGTCGGCCGCTTCGAGTATGGCGTCGCCGGCGAACGGCGGGGGAACGAAGATCATCGTCGCCGTCGCGCCGGTCGCCTCGACCGCATCGCGGACGGTATTGAAGATCGGCAGGCCGTTCTCATCCTTGCTGCCGCCCTTGCCGGGCGTCACGCCGCCGACCATCTTCGTGCCGTAACCGAGGCAGCCTCTGGTATGAAAAGCGCCGGCCGAACCGGTGATGCCCTGACAGATGACCTTGGTGGAACCGTCGACAAGAATGGCCATGATGGAAAGATCCTGCTCGGAAGCGTTCGGGGGAGAGGAGGCGGAATGGATCGGGAAGCCGCTCAGGATAGCGGCAGACGCGCCGGGAGACAAAGATGCCGCCCGTCCGCCCGAGGGGGGGGAGAGAGGGCGAGAGGGAGAGAGGGCGAGCGGGGGACGGGGCCGACGGGAGCGATGGGGGCCCGGCGCAGTGGATGAGCGGCCCGGCGGCCCGGACTACGGGGCGTGACGGCCGAAGACCTGCGCTTCGGGGGTCCGGGGCCGGTGACGGTCATCGAGATCGGGATCGAGATCCGTGCGCTGCTCGAACTGCAGAGAGCCCACGGGCTTCTTCTCGAGAAGTGGATCGCGCTGCGACTCCTGCCCGTTCGGTTCCGCCCACCAGAGATTCTCTTCCACCGTCAGTCCCCGAACCGTCGCGCCGGATCCCGCCGCGGTGAGCTCACGAAGCGATCCCGCCGGCCAGGTGATGAGGTTCGAGCCGAACTGGTTGTGCGCGTTCGGCTCCAGTCGCGGATCCTCCGGATCATCGGAGATCACGTAGACCCATTCGGTCGGGTTCAGGATCGTGTTGTTGCGGACGATCGCGCGGCTGGTGTTGATGAAGGCGATGGCGCACTCGCCGCCCTGAATCAGGTTATGGCGCACGGAAACGCCGCTGACTTCGTGGTGGGTTTCCGGCAGCCCGCTGGACTTACCATTCTCCGGTTCGGCATCCGGTTCGGGAAGCGCGGGTTGGAACTCCTCGGACAGCGCTGAGTTGCCCAGCGCGATGGCGGCAATCCCCGCATCCCGGATCGTGTTCCGTTCAATGCGGATCGACTGCGTGCCGGCCCGCGCCTGAACGCCGTAGAGCTGGCCGAAGCCTTCCCGTCCGATCATCGTGCAATCGGTGACGGTGACGTTCCGGCATCCGATCACGGCAATGGCGGAACCGCCCCACCCCTCGATCCGCGTCTGTTCGATGCTGATGTTCCGGAGGCCCTGCAGACGGATGCCGTGGCGTCGCCCCGACGGGCCGGTGTCCAGTACATTGACCCGGCGAATCGTGATGTTCCCCAGTTGCGGTGGCTGGTCGGCGTGATCGGGCGTGTCGTCGATGAACTCGATGCCGCTGATGCTTGCGCCGGTGATGGTCAGATCGCGGATCACGATATGATCACAGCGGCGCAGCCGGATTCCCTGGCGCCCCGCTTCAATGGTGGAGGGATGGCGATCGTTCAGGCCGCGAATGGTGATGGGACGATCTTCGGTTCCGCGAAGATCGTCAAACTGCCCCGGGCGGTGCCGGCCGGGCATGAGAATGATCTGGTCGCCGGGCTGAAGGCGGTCGGCCAGATCAGACCAGTGGTCACCCGGGCGCACCAGATGCTGGATCCCCTGCGCGAGCGCCGTGGCGGGGGAGTGGGCGATGAAGACGATCGCGATCAGGGCGATCAGGCGCCGCAGGCCGGACCGTACCGCTCGCCATGGACGGTCTCGCGCGGCACCCGGTTCTTGTGACAGCGGTTTCATCTGGTCCTTCACCCATTCCGTCCTGAGCGATTGGTTCTGATGCCGCCGCCTCCGGTCAGGTCGAGGCCATCATGCCCTGCGTGGGGGCGGGCAGGCTGACTCGGAGCCAGCAAAGCCCCGCGGTCCCGCGCGCGACCGCACCCCGCAGCCCGGCCGGAATCAGCATGGTGCGGCCGGGCTCCAGGGAGATCATCGGCTCACCCGAGGCCTCGACTCGCCCCGAACCGGAAAGGATCATCCAGACTTCCGGCATACCGGACGTGACGATCTCCAGGAGCCCGGCCTCCCGCATGGTGATGCGTTCAATCTCGAAGTAGACCGTCCTCACCAGCTCTTCGGTGCGGGTCGGTCCGACATCGATTGGCGGGGGCGCGGCACGGCCGGA
This sequence comes from Phycisphaerales bacterium, assembly GCA_007125255.1. Lineage (GTDB taxonomy): Bacteria > Planctomycetota > Phycisphaerae > Phycisphaerales > SM1A02 > SKZB01. The sequence continues at coordinate 7,708 of SLDM01000006.1, read as the reverse complement.
GAACCGTTCGTCCCGCCCGAAGCGAATGCAGGCGAGGGCCTCCTCGAGATGCATCTCCCGGTCCGTCCGCCCCCAGTCGTCGATCCGGAAGGTGGTGTCGCTGGGAGTCTGCACCTCCGCCACCAGGACCCCCGCGCCGAGCGCATGGACGGTTCCGCTGGGCAGGTAATGGCACGCCCCCGGCCGGGCGGGGATGGCGATGAGGTCCTCCCGGATCGCCGGCGTTCCCACGTGGGCACGCAGATCCGCCTCGGTCACGCCCGGCTTGAGCCCCTTGTAGATCACCGCCCCCGGCTCAGCATCGATCACGACCCACGCTTCGGATTTCAGGTGCGCCTCGGGGTGCTCGCGAACGTAATCCGCATCGGGATGGACCTGGACCGATAAATTTTCCTGGGCGTCGAGATACTTGATCAGCAGGGGGAAGCCGCCCTCCTCGGTGAGCTCGGCCGAACCGATCAGCCACTCACGCTGCTCGTGGAGGATCTCCCGCAGCGTTCGGCCGCGCCAGGGGCCGTTTGCAATCATCGATCGCCCACCCGGAATCGAATCCGGCAGGTCGGCGAGTTCCCATGACTCACCGATCCGCACGCCCTCGGGCAGGGGCTTGCCCAGCCGGTCGGCCAGCCGCCGGCCGCCCCAGACTTTTTCCCGAAAGATCGGCTGGAAGATGAGCGGGGGGGGCATCATGGTCGAAAGCAGAATATCCGAAGGCGGCGTTGGCGGCCGGAGTGACCTATGATCTTCCGGGGTGATCAGCCTCCGGCCGGCGGCAGTCTATCGGCCGGGAGCAACCGTCATTGGAGAGGATTCACCATGCCCAGGACGATTTCGCGAATGACGAAATTCCCCGTTCCGAAACTGTCTGTAACGAATCTGGCCGCGCCGATGTTCATCGTCGCGGCGATGGTCCTGGCTGTTCCCCTGGCTCCGACCGTGAAGGGGCAGGTGGTCCTGGACATGCCCGCGCCGCCTCCGGTCCTGCCGGACCGTGCGGCTGCCGGGGCAGATGAAGCCGGAGATGATTCCAGCGACAGGGTGGGGGCCAGGCCGCGCGAGCGCAGCATCTCGACGGGCGACCTTGCCCTGATGCGATACGCCCGGGCGCGGACCGCGCCGCGTGAGCAGTACGGTCCGGCCGATCGCAGCCAGCCAGGATTGGGCTATGGGGGATGGCGCTATGCCTCCGGTACCGGGGGGCACTCATGGTTCGCATGGCCGGGGTGGTCCGTCCCCGCGGGCGGCTGGTGGTTCAGCTGGAGCATCTGCCCGACGAGCAGCTACTCGCATGGCGGCTCAAAAAGATAGCCACGGCGGCGCCCGGAAGTGATTCGAAGCCGACCCGCTACAGCACCATGCCGGTAATCCGGCCTTCGAAGGCCAGTTTGCCGTTGACGAGACCCTGGGTGAGGCAGACGAAGCGCCTCGGGCGGAATGATTTTTCCTGCGCGATCAGGTAGAGCGTATCCCCGGGCACGACCTGGCCGCGAAAGACAAACTCGTCGCAGCGGGTGAAACCGACAAACCGATGCTCCCGCGTCTTCTGGTAGTACAGGACGCTGCTGAGCTGGGCAACCGCTTCGATCTGAATCACGCCCGGCAGCAGAGGGCGGCCCGGAATATGGCCGGCGACCCAGAATTCATCTTCCCGCACCTTCTTCACGCCGAGGGAAATGGAGCGCGGCTCGTCCATCCAGATCACATGATCAAGATGTCGCATGTCTCCCGCCTGAGGGTTGATTCGGCCGACCTCCTCGGCCGAAACGGCGACCCGGGAGAGATCAAACTGATCGAGATCAAGCAGGGGTTGGCCGGCCACGCCGTTCTCCGTCCTAACGAATCCAGGGGAAGTCGCGAGAGTGATGATCAACGCGGATCATCTCTGCGTGGCGGATAGGATACCGGTTGGGCGCGAAATCACCACTCAGCCGTGCGACAGGCCATGCGTCATCGGGGCGCCATCGAGAAGACATGGACGGGTCGTCGAGCCTGCGATAAGAGACCGTCGTGGCCGCCGGAAACGTCGGCCGTCACGGTCCGCGGGGCCCCCGGGCGGAGGTTCATCGTGCGTTGGTTCGCCGCGAGGCGTCACTCGTCGCCGCGCAGTTCCAGCACCGCGACGCGCACATCCTGGCTGGCCTTCTTGATCTCCTGCATGGTCTTTCGGACCCGGGTGCCGGCGGCCTTGTTGCCACCCTCGGCCTTGCGGATGTCCTCTTCGGCGTCCTGCACCAGCTTCACGAGACGGTCGTACGCTTCCATGATCGGTATCCTCACAAGGGCAGAGAAGGTGTGCGGCATGACCGCGGGGCTATCTTTGGCAGTCTTTGGCAGTCTTTGTCAGTCTTCGTCAATCGGTCGCCCGGCCGCGAAAACCTGAATTCTGACCGGTATATTGATCGGCACGATTGTATCGGATTCCGGATTTTCGGTCGGGAAAAACCGGTTTCTCCTGGCGATTTCACCATCGTCGTTCGAGTCCCGCTCCCCGGCCCGCGCTACTGCTCCACCGCCTTGGCCAGTTCAAGTAACGCCTTGAATGCGGGGTGTTTGGCATCCGCCATCAGCTCGTACATGACCGACAGAACGCCCGTGGTGATGGCCCCGGCCCGTTCCATGCGGCGGACGGCGTGGGGGATCTGATCCCGCTGGCCGCAGGAGATCGCGTCGCTGCACACGAAACACTGGTACCCCGAGGCGTGCAGGTCCAGCACGCTCTGCAGGACGCAGACGTGCGCTTCCACGCCGCAGATGATCACGCTCGGCCGCTGCCACGCCTCGAACTGCTGTTGCACCATCTCCACCCATGCGCTGAAGCGCGTCTTCTCCACGCGGCGGGACTGATCGGCCATCGCGCCGGTGATCTCTTCGACGGTGCGCCCGAGACCGCGCGGATAGTGCTCCGTCACCAGATAGGGAATCTCCATCTCGTGGGCCATGCGGATCAGGATCGCGCTGTTGGCGATCACGCGATGTCGATCCACGATCGAGGGCATCAGCCGCTCCTGGATATCCACCACGAGCAGCGCGGTCTGTTCCGGTTGAAGGCGGGCAATGGGCATGGGGAGCCGGGCTTTCGAGAACTGGACGTTCGAGAATGGGGTTTTCGGGAAGGGAATCGGAAAGGAAAGTGCGAGAGTGCGCTGCACCGGCCACACCCGCGGTCCGCCGCGCCCGGGGAGAAAATCAGACTCGCAGCTCCTCCGGTTGCTCGGTGAGCGCCCCCGCGTACCGCCGGCGGATCGGTTCGACCACCTCCTGCACGAACCGGTCGACCTGTTCCGGCGCGCGGCCGACATACGCCGAGGGGTCCAGCACTTCGTCAAAGTCCACGCCGGCGAAGAGGGACTCACCGCGCAGGCGTTCCAGCAGATCGTTGGCGCCGGCCTCTTCCTTGACGTGCTGCGCTGCCGCCTGGCTGTGCTGGCGGATCACTTCGTGCGCTTCCTGACGATCCGCCCCCTGCTGTACCGCGGCCATGAGCATGTTCTCGCTCGCCATGAACGGAAGTTCCGCCATCAGGTTCGCGCGGATGGTTCGCTCGTAAACAACCAGGCCGCCGGTCACGTTTCGCATGATGTCCAGCACGCCGTCCAGCGCGAGGAACGCTTCCGGCAGGACCAGGCGGCGATTCGCCGAGTCGTCGAGGGTGCGCTCCAACCACTGGGTCGCCGCGGTGTTGAGCGGGTTCTGCGCCAGGCCCATCACGAACCGCGCCATCCCGGTTGCCCGTTCGCACCGCATCGGGTTGCGCTTGTACGGCATGGCGGATGAGCCGATCTGATCGGTCTCGAACGGCTCCTCGATCTCCTTGCGATTGGCGAGCAGGCGCAGATCGCTGGCGCATTTGTGCACCGCCGCGGCGGCGACCGCGAGGGTGTTCAGAATCTGGGCATCGACGACGCGCGGGTAGGTCTGCCCGACCACGCTGAACCGCATCTCCGTCGGCCAGTTCATTTTCTCCGCGACCAGCTGGTCGAGCTCTTCGACCGCGCGGGCGTCGCCGTCGAAGAGCGCGAGGAAGGATGCCTGGGTACCGGTCGCGCCGCGCACGCCCTTGAAGCGCAGCGTTTCCAGTCGGTGTTCGATGTCTTCCAGGGCGAGGGCAAGATCGTACGACCAGAGCGTGGCCCGCTTGCCGACCGTCGTGGGCTGGGCCGGCTGGTAGTGCGTGAAGCCCAGCGTGGGCAGATCGCGGTAGGCAATGGCAAAGGTGCCCAGGGCATCGATGACCCGCGCGAGTTTGTTCGCGATGATCTGCAGCGCATCACGCAGCAGGATCAGCTCGGTGTTGCAGTTCACATCCTGACTGGTCATGCCGAGATGGATGATCGGCCGGGCGTTGGGGGCCAGATCGCCGAGCGCGTGCACGTGCGCCATGACATCGTGGCGAAGCTTGCTTTCGTACTCGGCGGCGCGGTCGAAATCGATGTCGTCGAGGTGTTCGCGCAGTTCCTGAACCTGCCGTTCGGTGATATTCAAGCCGAGCTCGCGCTGGGCTTCGGCGACGGCGAGCCAGATCCGCCGCCACGTGCGGTGTTTCCGCTGGGCGGACCAGACCTCTCGCATCTCGGCGGAGGCGTAGCGGGATTCGAGGGGCGACTGATAACCGAGGTGGGCGGTCGAGGCATTCATCATGGGAAGACTCAAGGCAAGTCTGAAGGCAGCGGTACGTTGGACGGAGAGAGTACGCGGCTCGGAGCGTTCCGGCCGGAAGCGCGGTCCCACCAGCCATCCCCGCATCGTACACTGTTCGCAGACTTTCTCGTGACTCCCCCCGCCCCCCAACGCCACCCGAGCCGTGACCCCGCTTCCGCGCCGAAGCGGGAGGGGCTCTCCACCGGCCCGCCACGGATCACCCCCCTGCGCGAGCTGCAGTTGATCGAGCGGCACCAGCAGGGTGATCCCGATGCCCTCCGCGAGCTGCTGCAGGCGTACCAGCACCGGGTCTACAGCGTCTGCTACCGGATGGTCCGTGATCCGGATCGGGCCGCCGATCTCACCCAGGACACGCTCGTTAAGGTGATCGAACACCTCGACCGTTACGATGGCCGGGCCAGGCTCAGTACCTGGATCATCCGGATCGCGATGAACTGCACCATCAGCCAGCTTCGCAAGGAGAAGATTCGCCGCCACGCCGCCTACGATGAGCAGGGCGGCGATCCCGACGGACCAGACCGCCGGACCGGCGGAACGACCGTCCCCGGCCGGGAACTTTCCGGACGGGAACGCGTCGAACGGAACGAGCGCGACGCCGCCGTCAGCCGAGCGCTGCAACAACTCGACCCCGACACCCGGGCCCTGCTGGTTCTTCGCGATATGCAGGACCTCGACTACGAGCAGATCGCCGCCGTGCTCGAGATTCCGATCGGGACGGTGAAATCCCGGCTCTTTCGCGCCCGCGGACAACTGCGAACCGTGCTGAGTGAGACCCTGGCCCCGGAGTGACGCTTCTCTTTCCGCTCGATTTCTCCGACCGTTTCGATCCGATTGACTGATGGACCGCCTCTCCCGATGACCGCTTGATCGACCTCTCATGTTCGACCGCTACGACGAATCTGAACTGCTCGAGCTGATCGAAGATCGCCTTTCCAGGGAGGAAGCGGCTTCGTTATGGCAGCGCCTTGAGGACGACCCCGAAGCGCTGGCGATGATCAGGGCGATGCGTGAGGACCGCGAACGCCTTCGGTCCGAACCCGAACCGGAGATGCCGGCCGACCTGGTCAGCGATCTCGAATCACGCCTTGCCCGTCCGATGCTCATGGATGCCCTTTGCGGCGAGGACGGCGAGGACGGCGAGGACGGTGAGGGAAGTACGATGACTTCGGCCGGACGCGCGTCGACGGCCGGTCGGGGGGGCCGTGGTGGACGTGCCGGGGCTGGAGGAACTCCATCCCCGAACCGGGCCGCGCGCCGGCATGGTGACTGGTCGCGCCCGCTGGCCCGAATGGCGATTGCCGCCGGCCTGCTGCTGCTCCTCGGCGGGGGTATGACCCTGGGCTGGCTGTTGCGCACCGGACCGGCGGGCGAGATGTTCGCCGGCCGATCGTCATCCCCGGAAGCGCTGCGCCCTTCTGATATTCCGCGGGAACGCACGCGCCAGGAACAGGACCTCATCGATGCCGCCCGGGAGCGGATCGGATCCTCCCGGCTTCTCGAAGACTCCGAATCGCGGGCGTCCCTCCCGCCGGCTTCGCCCGTGGATGAGCCCTCCTCGCCCGACGCCGACAGGGCCGATCGCCCGGCGGGCTTCGGTGGCGGTGGCGGTTTTGGTGGAGGTGGCGGAGGGGGCGGGATGTTCGATTCGCGGCGCGGCGGAGAGTCCGATCAACGCGGCGCCGAGCCGGAACTTGACGAAGCGCCGCCGCCCCCCGCTCCGCCGACGGAACCTCTGGCGGTGTCGTTCAACATCGCCGTGATGACCGACGAACCGGAGTATCTGGAAGAACAGCTTGCCTCGGCATTGCGCGCACTTGATCCGGAGACGGCGTTCGTGCGCAATGCCTGGTTCCCGCCGGCGGACCGGCGCCGCGGGCTCGAGCGCGTCGCGCCGGAGGATCTGGATGAGCTTGATGTGGAGGCGACCGAGGTCGCGCCGCCGGCCCAGAGGGCCCGCGCCCTCCGGCCGGAATCGGGTCCGACCCGCCGCGACCGGGCCCGCGCGCCGATGCAGATTACCGGCCTGGAGTCCTTTGCCGCCCCGGTCTCCCAGCAGGTCTACTACGCCGACCGCGGGGCGACGCACACCGCCACCATTCCACTGCGCGATCTCGATGCGCTGCTGGAGACGCTGTACCGCACCATCGGCCCCTCGAGCTCGCTCGAAGCGCTCGTGGAACCGGACTGGCTGGTCGCTGAACGCACCGAGCCGGCAACCGCGCCCGGGGCGCCGGATGATCCGGCCGGCGAGCGTGCCGAATCCCCGGGTGACGCCGGGGCTGAAGAAGAAGCGGAAGAGGATGAAGAGGAAGCCGCCGAGCCCACTCCCCGCCGCTGGCTGGATGAACGGCGACGGATCCTCCAGCGCATCGAGCAGCTGCGCGAAGAACATCCGGACGTGAAGATCTATCTGCCGATCACCATTCGCCTGCTCACCCCGGTGGAGTGAGTGAGTGATCTTTTCCGGCCCCGGGCCGGCGATCAGTCTTTTGAAGATGCCGAATCCACCCGCGGCGCGAAGCCGGATTTCGGTTCCTCGCCACGCCGCAGCCGCGCGATGTTGCTTCGGTGCTTGTAGATCACCAGCAGCGCGAGGGCCGTGGTCACGATCAGCAGGGGATGGGACGCCGCCAGCGCCGCGCGAATCGATTCCTCCGCCTGCAGGGCCGTCAGCACGCAGAGCAGCAGCGGGATCATCGCCGCCGCACCCATGCTGGCGATCGAGACGTACCGCGTGATCTTGAGCAGCGCATACCACGTGAGGATCGCGAGAAGCGCCGGCGGGGTCAGCACGACCCACATGCCGGCCAGCGCGCCGAAGCCGGTCGCGACCCCCTTGCCGCCCCTGAATCCGATGTAGACCGGAAACATGTGGCCGACCACCGTCGCCATCGCCACCGCCAGCCACCACCACTGCGCGGCGGGCAGCAACTCCTGGACCGGTCGGCCGAGCGTGCCCATGATCGCCCCGGCCAGGACGACCGGCCCGGCACCCTTCAGGACATCGAGCGCGAAACAGATCAGGCCGTACCGCTTGCCGAGTACGCGG
>SLDM01000216.1 GCA_007125255.1 Phycisphaerales bacterium | reverse complement strand
TGGAATGCTCGACGAATCTTGACAAAATCCGAACCGGCCGAGGGTGCCGCAGCCCCCTCTTCAGGAGAACTCGCCATGCCGAAGTACACCACCGAGATGATCCGCAACCTTGCGCTGACCGGGAGTGCCGGAGTGGGCAAGACGACGCTCGCCGAGGCGATCCTGCACCAGGCGGGGGTGGTCGGACGGGCCGGCCGCATCGAAGATGGCAACACCATCAGCGACTTCGACGAGCTCGAGAAGGAGCATGGCCACAGTCTCGACAGCGCGCTGCTGCACTTTGATTACGAAGGAACGCACTTCAACATCATCGACACACCCGGCGCGCCGGACTTCATCGGCAAATCGATCAGCGTCTTTCCGGCAGTGGAAACCGTCGTCGTGGTGATCGACGCCTCCGCGGGCGTGGAGACCGTGACCCAGCGACTGATGAAACGCGCCGAGGAACGCAACCTGCCGCGCATGATCATCGTCAACAAGATCGACAACACGGAAAACCTGCCCCAGTTGCTCGATGCGATCCAGGAACTGTTCGGCAAGGTCTGTCTGCCGGTCAATCTTCCCGCCGAAGGCGGCACGAAAGTCATCGACTGCCTTGGCGCGGACTCCGGCACCAGCGATCTGGGCGATGTCTCCGGCTGGCACACCGCGACCGTCGACCAGATTGTCGAGGTCGATGAGAAGCTGATGGAGACGTACCTCGAGAAGGGAAGTGTCCCGCCGGACCAACTGCACGAGCCGTTCCAGAAAGCACTGCGGGAGGGGCATCTCGTCCCGATCTGTTTCACCTCCGCGCGGGACGGCGTAGGCGTGAAGGAACTGCTTGACTTCACGATCAAAATGTGCCCGAATCCGCTGGAGGGCAACCCGCGCACCTTTGAGTACACGGAAGGTGAAGCAACGAAGGAACTCCTGCCCGCGAACGAGGATACCAAGGACCTCATCGCCCACGTCTTCAAGGTCGCCTCCGACCCGTACGTCGGAAAGCTGAGCGTTTTCCGCGTGCACCAGGGGCACGCGGGTTCGGATGTGAACCCCCGCGTCGATCAGGAGAAGAAGCCGGTCCGTATCGCGCATGTCTTCAAGCTGCAGGGCAAGCAGCACGAGGAAGTGGACAAGATCGTCGCGGGCGACATCGGTGCCGTGGCCAAGGTGGATGAGATCAACTACAACTCCGTCCTCCACGCCGGAGGGATTCCGGAGGACATTCACCTCAAGCCGCTCGTGCTGCCCAAGCCGATGTTCGGACTCGCCATCGAGGTTGCCAGCAAGGGCGCGGAAGCCAAGCTCGGCGAAGCGCTGCAGAAACTTCTGGCGGAAGACCCGACGCTCGAACTCGAACGCGTCATGGCCACCGGAGAGACCGTCCTGCGCGGCCTCGGCGAACAGCACCTTCGCATCAAGCTGCAACTGCTCAAGGATCGCTACGGCGTTGAAGTCAAGACCCACCCGCCGAAGGTGGCCTACAAGGAAACCATCACCAGCAAGGCCGAGGGACATCACCGTCACAAGAAGCAGACCGGTGGCGCCGGGCAGTTCGGTGAGGTCTATCTCCGCGTCGAACCGCTCAACGGCGAGGAAGAGGGTGTGCATGACGGCCTTCTCTTCGTCGACGACACCTTCGGCGGATCGGTTCCCAGACAGTTCCTGCCCGCCATCGAGAAGGGGGTGCGCACCGTCATGACCGAGGGCGCGATCGCCGGCTATCCGATGCAGGATGTGAAGGTCAGCGTGTACGACGGCAAGTACCACCCGGTGGACTCCAAGGAGGTCGCGTTCATTACTGCGGGCAAGCGCGCGTTCATCGATGCGGTGCAGAAGGCCAAGCCCGTGCTGCTCGAGCCGTGGTTCAAGATGGACATCACCGTCCCCGCCGATCAGATCGGGGATATCTCTTCGGATATCTCCGGCCGGCGCGGTCGAATCGTCGGGACGGAAATGTTGCCCGGAAACATGGCGGTCGTGACCGCCGAGGCGCCGCTGGCGGAAGTGATGACTTACTCCAGCCAGCTCAAGAGCATGACCGCGGGGACCGGTTCGTATGCGATGGATTACAGCCACGATGAACCGACGCCACCGAACATTCAGCAGGAAGTCGTCTCCGCCTGGAAGCCCCGGGCCGACGAGGATTGAGCCCGACCGCCACCATGCACGGCCGGCCGGCCGGCGCTCTGCCCCGAGGCCTGCGCCGTGGCCGCCCGAACCGAACCGGCGACCCGTGGCGCCCTCGGGGCCGATTGCCGAGGCCGGGGCCAGTTGCCGGGGCCGGACCATGATCGCGGCGACTTCGGGATGACCAGGTCACCCTCATCGCATGCATCGCATGAGACCTCTCACCGTGTCGACGGCGACTTCGCGGATGTCGCAGTGGTCGGCGCCGGCGCGGCGGGCCTCATGGCCGGCATCCAGGCGGGACGGACCAATCCGAATCGACGCATCATCGTGCTGGACGGCGCGAAATCACTCGGCGCGAAGATCCTCGTCGCCGGGGGCGGGCGGTGCAATGTGACCCATCACGCGGTCGATGAGTCGGCCTATGCCGGGTCTTCGCGCAACGCGATCCGGAACGTGCTCCGCCGGTTCGACGTGCCGCAGACGGTCGCCTTCTTCCGCGAGATCGGCGTGACACTGAAGAGGGAAGAGACGGGCAAGCTCTTTCCCACCACCGATTCGGCCCGCACCGTGCTCAATGCGCTGCTGCAGGAAGCGCGGCGCGTCGGAGCCGCCATTCACCACCCCTGCCGCGTGGAGTCGATCGAATGGGAGGAGGAGACCTTCCGGGTATCCGGCCCGTGGGGGGCGCTCCGCGCCCGGAAGCTCATCCTGGCCACGGGCGGCAGGAGTCTTCCCAAGACCGGATCGGACGGGCTCGGGTATTCCCTGGCGCGATCGCTCGGTCACTCGATCACCCCTCGCGTCTTTCCCGCACTGGTCCCGCTGACGCTCGAGAAGTCCGATGCGCTGGTCGAGCTCTCCGGCATCACCCTTCCCGCCCGGATCGAACTGCGCGGCGGCACGGGGAAGAGGCTCATCGGGTTCACCAATTCCACGCTGATCACGCACTTCGGCCTCTCCGGCCCGTCGGTCCTCGACGTCAGCCGGTACTACCTCGACGAGATCGCCCGCGACCCCGATGCGCAGCTGATCGTGAACTGGCTGCCGGGGGAATCCGCGGAGTCGTTCGATCGGTCGTTGCTCGAGGCGCGGGGCGCGGCGATCGGGCGGCTGCTCACCGCGCGGCTGCCGGAACGACTGGCGCGTCTGCTCTGCGCTCAAGCCGAGGTTGCGTTCAACGAGCCGGCCGGTCAGATCGCGCGGGAGAAGCGCCGCTCGCTCGTTCGCCAGGTGACCGAAATGCCGCTGGCGGTCACCGGCAACCGGGGCTTCACCCACGCCGAGGTCACCGCCGGGGGGGTGCCGCTGGCGGAAATCCAGCTCAAAACGATGGAATCGCGGCGCTGCCCGGGACTCTTTCTCTGCGGCGAAATCTGCGATGTCGACGGGCGGATCGGCGGTTTCAATTTCCAGTGGGCGTGGGCGAGCGGGTTTGTCGCCGGCGGCAGCGTGTGATCTCGGCGCGATCGGCCGTGACTGCTACCATGCGCCTCCCGTTGGATTTTTTCTTCCTGGAACCACCCCTATGCCCTGGATCGAACGCTACGCCAACATCAGCCCCGGCACCGATATCCCGCGCGTCGTCAACACGATCGTGGAGATTCCCAAGGGCCACCGCAACAAGTTTGAACTCGACAAGACCACCGGTCTGTTCAAGCTCGACCGATATCTCTTCTCCGCCAGCCACTACCCGGGTGATTACGGCTTCATCCCCCAGACCCTGGCCGAGGACAACGATCCGCTCGATGTCCTCGTCATGGTCAACGAACCAACTTTCACCGGCTGCCTGATTGAAACGCGCGTCGTCGG
>SLDM01000321.1 GCA_007125255.1 Phycisphaerales bacterium | reverse complement strand
CGCTTCACTGGTGCTGATGCTGTCCCGGTGGACGACGTACCGCCGGGTCGAGCAGGTGAGCTGTTCTCGGTGCGGCTACTCCGTTGCCTTTTCCCCGGCCCGTCACTGTTCCGAGTGCGGCGTCGATCTCTCTGAAACAGGCGTCCTGACGCCGGAGATGGGCCGCGCGTTCATCCCGAATCGACGCGCGATCGCGTCTGCCCTGATGCTGACGCTCTTCTGCGGGGTCGCCGGGATCATCGGCGGCGCCTCTCTCCTGCATTACCGGTACTTCGGCACCATCCTCTCCTATCAGTTGATCTGGGATCAACCGGGATCGCAGTCGTACCGGTTCGCGCGCCTCACGTATGGAGGATGCGAGCGGCAGGGGCAGATTGTCTATCACGATGTCTGTCTGGACGTTGTCTTCGCGGATGGAACAGAGTCGGCTGCTCTCTGCTTCACGCCGTCAAGCCCGATCCACGAAGTCGACGCGATCGACCCTGCGAAGCGGCAGGGTGAATTCGCTCCGCGGAGCATTCTGAAGGCGTCCGATGTGCCGTTCGGTGAGCTGGAGACCTGGGCCGCGTCGATCGGGCTGAACGTGGAGGACGCGCAGATTCAGGGTGAGCTGCAGGACATTCGGCGCGTCCTGACCCATTCAATACGTACCCGAGATATCGCCAGTACGGAACTGAATTTCCATGCGGGCAGCTTCACCGGCGCGATCAGCGACGCTCCTGCGTATGAGTGGCTGCTGGTCATTGCCGGGCTGGCTGTGATCGCACTCACCGCCACCATCGGTGGGTGGTACTTACCTTACCAGCGGCGAAGGTACCGGCGGCCGCTGCGGGACGCCGCCGACAAGTGGCTGGAGGAGACCGGCGTGAAAGCGGCGCCGCAACAGGGGTAGCGCATGTCGGACGGGATTGAAAAACCGCGGAAGTAACTTCCGCGGTCTGAGGGATTCACATGGCGCCAGGGGCTTCAAAGACGCTTCGCCGTCGGCGGTTACAGGTTGCCGCGCTTATCCTGTTCGAGTTCGAGCGCTTCGAAGAGCGCCTTGAAGTTGCCCTTGCCGAAGCTCTGTGAGCCGCGGCGGCAGATGATCTCGAAAAACAGCGTCGGGCGATCCTGCAGCGGCTTGGTGAACAGCTGCAGCAGGTAGCCTTCATCATCCGCATCGACGAGGATCCCGAGGTCGCGGATGCGGTCGTGATCTTCCCGCACCGCCTCGTGGCCGTGTTCCTGGAGCGTCTTGTTGACGCGATCCCAGACGATCTCGTAGTAGGTGTCGGGCAGGGCGAGGAAGTCCACGCCGCGCTGGCGCAGTTCGGCGACGGAGTGCAGTTCGTCATCGGTGCGGAAGGCGATGTGCTGCACGCCCGGCATATCGTTGTGCCATTCCAGGTACTCCTGAATCTGGCTCTTCTTCTTGCCCTCCGCCGGTTCGTTGATCGGCATCTTGATGAGGTGGTTGCCGGAGCTCATCACCTTGCTCATCAGCGCGGAGTACTCGGTGGAGATGTCCTTGTCATCAAAGTGCTTGAAGAGCTTGAACTCAAGGACGTTCTCGTACCACGCGACCCACTCGTTCATCTTGCCGAGCTCGACGTTGCCGACACAGTGGTCGAAGTACTTCAGGCCGCAGGGGTGCTTCTTGTTGTACTCGTTGAGAGCGAAGTTCTCGTACTTGCGGAACTTCGGCATGAAGAGGCCGCCCTGTTTCAGTTTGGGAAGCTCGTACTCGCCGGATCGGGAAACGAAGGAGTGCACCACCTCGCCGTAGGTCTTGATCCCGGCCATGGTGACCGTGCCGTCTTCGTCCTTGTATTCGATCGGTTCATAGGCGGACTCACCGCCGTTGGCCACCGCGCGTTCGTAGGCCTTCTCCGCATCGAAGACGTTGAGCGCGATGTCTTTCACACCGTCTCCAAAGAGATGGACATGCCGCTGGGCGGGATGATCCTTGCCGAGGCCGGTGGTAAGCACCATGCGGATGTTGCCCTGCGTGAGCAGGTAGCTCGCCGCTTCGCGCTCACCGGTGGTGAGGTCGCTGACCTGCTCGACCTGGAAGCCGAAACAGTGGGCGTAGAAGTACGCGGCCTGCTTGGCGTTGCCGACGTAGAACCGCACATGGTCGACATCGATCAGGTGCAGCGGGTCATTCTTGGCCTGTTCGGCGGTGAGGGTGCTCGGGGTACTTGCAGTGGTCATGGTCGTGGCTCCTCCTGTCGGTCAATGGTGGTCAACCGTGGGATCTTCTCAAGCGTGCGTTCCGGCAGCCTGCCGGGGGGGCGGGGGGACCGAACCGGGCGGGGTTCGTCCCGCTCGATCCACCTGCCGGTTCCAACCAGCTTGTGGGCCTGCTTGTCGGTCCGCCTTCCGGACTCGTTCAAGCAAATCGCCGCCCGGCGTCTGGCCCGGCGTCTGGATAGCTGCCGTGCAGCAGCGGCGGTTCCGGCCCTTGGAAACGCTCCATTGTAGGAAGACCGGCGGGCCGATGGTAGTCCCGGACGCTGGGGCCGGGCCGGGCCGGGAAAAGGTGTCCGGGGAGCCGCTTCCCGGCGGGGCCATCCAAACTCCACGGCCGGACTCGCCGGCCGGACTGCTCGGCCGGGTCTCAGTTGCCCTTCCCGGTCGACCGGGGACAATGCGATCCATGGTCTCCGGCATCAGTCTCGCCAACAAGTGCCAGCTCCTCTTCGGCTGCGCGGTGGTGCTGATCATCACCGCCGCCCTGGCGGTGCCGTGGCTGCGCACGCCATCGATCGTCCGCGAGGGGCAGATCGAGGTGGCCCGGCAACTCGCCGAGGCGTGGCTGGCCGGGGAGATCCAGCTCGGGCAGCTCGAGATGCGGAGCGCTCTGCCGCTGCCGGTGGAACAGCTCTTTCAGGATGATGACGGCGATGCCCTGTCGATCCGGCTCTACACGATCGACCAGATTGAACTGGCCGAGCAGCGCGACCCCTTCATCACCTCCGTGATCAACAAGGCCCAGCAGGATACGAGCTTTACCGAGCGATCACTGCAGACGACGGTGGACGGACAGCGGGTGTACCGCTACGCGCGGGTGATCCGTGAGTCGCAACGTCGGGCGATCCGTGACACCGCGCTGCTGGACTTCACGCCGTTCGTCTTCGCCCCGGAGGTGGCCGATCCGCTCCGCGCGGTGCTCGTGATCGATCGGCGCAGCGTGCTCGCGGAAGGCCAGCTTCTGCAGAGCCGCATCTTCATCATTGCCGCCGGCATGGCCGCCTCGCTGACCGCGATTCTCGTCTTCTACTTCATCCTCACGAAACTGATCTTCTCCCCGGTGCGCAAGCTGCGCGAGACCACCGAGAAGGTCCAGGCCGGCGACCTGACGATTCGTTCAAGCATCCGGACCGGCGATGAGTTCGAGCAGCTCTCCGATGCGTTCAACACCATGCTCGAACGCCTCGAACAGGGACAGGCCCAGCTCCGCGCGATCAACGAGAACCTTGACCTCAAGATCAATCAACTCGCCGAGGCGAACATCGGCCTGTTCGAGTCCAACCGGCTGAAAAACGAATTCGTCGCCAACGTCAGCCACGAACTGCGCACGCCGCTCAATTCAATCATCGGCTTCACCGAACTGCTCGTCGAGATTGCCCAGAGCGAAGTGGACGCCGACCCCAAGCGCACGCGGTACCTGAACAATATTCTCTCCAGCGGCCGGTCGCTGCTCGACATGATCAATGAACTGCTGGACATGGCCAAGATCGAAGCCGGGCGCATGGAAGTCACCATCGAGCCGACCAGCGTGGCAGATCTGATCGAGGGCCTGGTCACCATCATGCGGCCTCAGGCCGAACCGAAGTCAATCACCGTGGGCACCGAGATCGGCAGGAACCTGCCGGTCATCGAAACCGACCCGGGCAAGCTGCAGCAGATCCTCTACAATTTCCCTTCCAGCGCGATCAGG
>SLDM01000306.1 GCA_007125255.1 Phycisphaerales bacterium | reverse complement strand
TCTTGCGCCAGAGCCGCTCGCCGCTGATGTAGCCGGCCCGGGCGATCAGGTGGGCGGCGATCGGCGCGGTCAGGAAGAGAAAGAGAATCACCAGGGCGGCGCGGATGAAGATGCCGACCTCCCAGAAGTGGACGACCAGCGCGATCAGCAGCATGCCCACGCCCAGCGTGCCGGTCTTTGCCGCGGCCTGCATGCGGGTGAAGAGATCCGGCATCCGGAAGATGCCCACACCCGCGATCAGGCTGAAGATGCCGCCGGTCAGGAGCAGGAAGATCGTGACCGCCCGGAAGGTCCAATGAACGATGTCTTCGATCACGGCTTGGCCCTCTTCTCCAGGTACATGGCGAACGCAACGGTCCCGACGAAGACGACCAGCGCGACCACGATCCCCGCGCGGAGCAGCATCGTCTGGTTCGTGTAGATCGAGTAGACGGTGATGATCCCGACCGCCAGGGCCGCGATCAGGTCCAGCGCCACGACGCGGTCGGCGAGTGACGGCCCGCGGAGCAGGCGCACCATGGCGAACAGCATCGCCACCGCCAGCATGTTCAGCGTAATGAGGGAAGCGATCGTCACGATTTCGGCGGCCAGGGTGAACATCAGCGCATCACCTCGAGCAACTGCTTTTCGTACTGCTCCTTGATCTCGCGGCGAACCTTGTCCGCATCATCGACATCCATCACGTGCACGTACAGGACCCGCCGGTCGGTGGAGAGATCGACGGAGAAGGAGCCCGGGGTCAGCGTCAGAACATTGGCCAGCAGCGTCGCCTCCAGGTCGGACATCTCTTCCAGCGGGACCGCGATGATTCCCGGCTTGAAGAAGCTGGAGGGGGTAATGACGTGCCACGCGACGCGCAGGTTGGCCACGATCAGTTCCTTGATGAAGAAGATCAGGAACCGCGCGATCTGCAGGACCTTGGTGAAATACGCGGAGCGGCCGATCAGCGGCTGCAGGTACCACAGCAAAAGGTAGCCGAAGACGAAGCCGACGCCCAGCTGGAACATCGTTCCGCGCTCGGACATCAGCGACCAGACCACCGCCAGCAGCAGGTTCGCCACGAACATTTTCACGAGTCCACCTCCTCACCCCGTCCGAGGGTCGGGGAGAACTCTTCAAACCGAACCGCGTCCAGGTACGCTGCGGGATCGAGCATCTGCGCCGCCGCCTCCATCGCCACGTCGAAGATCGGCCCGGCAAAGACGCCGAAGAGCACGATGATGACCGCGATGACGGCGATGGGGTAGATCATGCGGCGGAGGCCGTGCCGGGCGTGGGCCATGTGGGCCGCGTTGTGTACCGGGCTCTCCTCCGGGGCGTCGGACCAGAACGCCGCGGCCCAGATCTTGACCATGGAGTAGAGCGTCAGCAACCCGGTCAACAGCGCGATGAAGACGATGAAGTACTGCTCGAGCTGGAGCCCCGCCAGGACGAGGATGAACTTCGCCCAGAACCCCGAGAGCGGCGGAATACCGGCCAGCGACAACGCCGAGATCAGGAACATGATCGCGAGCAACGGCTCGGACTTGTAGAACCCGCCGAGCTTCTTCAGTTCCCCCGTCCCGCCGATGCGTTCCACCACACCGCTGATGAGGAAGAGGTTCGGCTTCACGAACAGGTGATGCACCACGAAGATGATCGTGCCGGCCAGGGCCATCTGCACGGCATGGTGGGCGACCTCGTCATCACGGTGGGCGAGCATGACCATCAGGCCGATCCCCATCAGCATGTAGCCGATCTGGCTCACGCTGTGGAAGGCGAGTATCCGCCGGAACTCGTTCTGGGCGGCCGCGCCGAGGACCCCGCAGATCATGCCGAAGCCGGCGAGGACGAGGATGATCAGGTGCGTCGAGCCGATGTCATGCGTGAAGATCAGGGTGAAGAACCGCGCCATCGAGTAGACGCCGACCTTGGTCAACAGCGCGGCAAAGATCGCTGAAACCGCCGGCGGCGGCGTGTGGTAGGAGGCGGGCAGCCAGAAGAACAGCGGGAACATCGCCGCCTTCACGCCGAAGGCGATCAGGAACATCATCGCCAGGATCGTGAGCAGCGGCAGCTCTTCGGGACGGTTCTCCGCAAGCCAGGCGATCTGGATGGAGAGATCCGCCATGTTCAGCGTCCCGGTCATCCCGTAGAGGATGCCGACCGCCGCGAGGAAGATCGCCGAGGAGATTAGGTTGAGCGTCACGTACTTGATCGCGCCTTCCATCTGCCCCCGCTCGCCCCCGAGCGTGAGCAGGACGAACGAAGCCATGAGCATGATCTCGAAGAAGACGAAGAGGTTGAAGACATCGCCCGTCAGGAACGCCCCGCACACGCCGAGCAGGAGCAGGTGCAGCAGCGGGTAGTAGCCGAAGGATTCCCGCCGGTTCTCGATGTTCGTCATCGAGTACACCGTGACCGCGGTGCCGAGGATGGCCGAGGCGAGAACCATGATGGAGCTGAAGAGATCGGCGACGAACGTGATTCCGTACGGCGCGCCGTAGCCGGCAAGTTGTTCCGACTGGACGCCGTTCGAGTAGACCACGCCGAACAACCCCGCGCCGCACCCCACCAGCGCAATCATCCCCGCCAGGGCGATCCAGCGCTGCCAGACCGGGTGCCGCCAGAGGATGAGCATGATGCACGCCAGGATCAGCGGCAGGATGATGGGTGAGACGATGAGCCAGTTCATGAGGCGAGGGTCAGGAGTCGGGTGCCGGGTGTTGGGGGGGGGGGAGTGTCGAGGGAAAGATCGGTTCGTGCCTGCGCTGTCGTCGACGGGCGGCCGGCGGCGCTACGTATCGGTCGCCTTCATCTGGTCGAGATCATCCGTTCCGGTCGACTGGTACGCGCGGTGGAAGAGAACGAGGGTAAAAGCGATCACGCCGAAGCCGATGACGATCGCGGTGAGAATGAGCGCCTGGGGCAGCGGATCCGCGAAATCGCTGACCGGGTACGTCTCGCCTTCGGGGATGAGCGGCGCATTGCGGCTGCGGAGCCCCGCCGCGGTGAAGATCAGCAGGTTGGCCGCCTGGGAGAGCAGGACCAGCCCGATGATGAGCTTCACCAGGTTGCGCCGCATCATCAGGTAGAGACCTGCGGCGTAGAGCGCTCCGATCACGATGGCGAGGATGATTTCCATCTGCCTGCTATTCCTCCGCCAGGGCATAGACGATCATCAGCGTGATCGACAGAACGACCAGGTACACGCCGATATCGAAGAAGAGATACGTCGCCAGCTTGAACGGTTCCGGCCGGCCGGGGATGGGAATCTCGATCCACGCGCTGGAGAGGAACGGTTCTCCGAGAATCAGCCCCACCACCCCGGAAAGCGTCGCCATCAGGAGGCCGACCCCCATCAGTTGGTGCAGTTCGAACCGCAGCATGCGGCGGGAGGTCTCCACGCTGTACCCGATCGCGAAGAGGGCAAAGGCCGTCGCGCCGAGCAATCCGCCGATGAAGCCGCCGCCCGGTTCATCGTGACCGCGCAGCAGCAGGAAGATCGAGAAGAGAACGATGATCGGAAAGAGGTAGCGGATCGCGGTTCGGAGGATCAGGGAACTCATGACGCCTCCTCCCTCTCCCCGGCCTCGTGCGGGTTCCGCTTTACTTCCTGTTCGCGCGGCGGCTTGAGCTTGAGCAGCGCCAGCACCCCGACCGCGGCGATGGCCAGCACCACGATCTCGCCCAGCGTGTCCATCGACCGGAAGTCAACGAGGATGACGTTGACGATGTTCCGCCCCTGGCCGAGTTCGTAGCTGTTCTCGGCAAAGTAGTCCGAGATCTTCTCCGTCTCCAGGTTCGTGGCGATCAGCACCAGCACCGTCATCATCACGCCCGCGGCGACGGAGACCACCAGGTCGCGCACCCGTGCCGGCACACTGGAAATGCGCGGGAACTGCGGCAGGTGGTAGAACACCAGCACGAAGAGAATCACGGTCAGCGTTT
>SLDM01000341.1 GCA_007125255.1 Phycisphaerales bacterium | reverse complement strand
GTGCCGGCGGCGCTGGTCGGCGTGATGGTCGCCGTCGCGCTCCTGCCGCCCGCGATCGCGGTCGGGCTCATGGTCGGCAGCGGACAGTGGAGCGCGGCGATGGGCGCGTCCATCCTGCTCGCGACCAATGTCATCTGTGTGAACCTCGCGGGAATCGTGACGTTCCTCGCGCAGGGCATCCGGCCGCGCACCTGGTGGGAAGCCGAGCGCGCCAAGCGCATGGCCCGCATCGCGCTGGTGATCTGGATCGGCGTCCTCGGCGTCCTCGTTGCATTGATCCTGATCTACCAGAAGCTCGATTGAGCCGCATCCACACGAGCCGTGGGTTGCGATATCATGGATATCATGGATATCAGGGGGATGAGCCTTACCACCCCCTGGTCGCGCTCTCGCCGCGACCTTGACGAGATTCAACCGGAGCCCGTCCCTCATGCCCATGACCCGTGATCAGATTGCCCAGCGAGCCGCGAAGGAACTGCGTGACGGCATGTACGTCAACCTCGGCATCGGCATGCCGACGCTCGTCGCCAACCACATCCCGGAGGGTCAGACGATCTGGCTGCAGTCGGAAAACGGCCTGCTCGGGATGGGGCGCTTCCCGCACGATGACGAAGTCGATCCCGATCTCATCAATGCCGGCAAGCAGACCGTCACCGGTGTCAAGGGGCACGCGTTCTTCGACTCCGCGGCCAGCTTCGGCATGATCCGCGGCGGGCACATCGACCTCGCCATCCTCGGCGCGATGGAGATCTCCCAGGAAGGCGACATCGCCAACTGGATGATTCCCGGCAAAATGGTCAAGGGCATGGGCGGCGCGATGGATCTCGTCGCCGGCGTGAAGAAGGTCATCGTGATGATGGATCACTGCAACAAGAAGGGCGATCCGAAACTCATTCCCGCATGCACGCTTCCGCTGACGGGGAAGCACTGTATCGACATGGTCATCACCGACCTGTGCGTCTTGAAGATGGACGAGAACGCGCGGCGATTCCGGGTGATCGAACTTGCCCCCGACGTGACCATCGAGGAGGTGCAGCAGAAGACCACCGCGGAACTCCTCGTCGCCGATGAGGTGGAGGCGGTGTCGGCCCCGGACTGATCGTTGCGCCATCTCGCGTAAGCGGTTGGCCGGGCCCGCCCCCCGAAGGCATCAACGCGGGACGCAGATACGAAGTCTCGATTCGGCCTGCACCCCGCGCCTGACGGCGAGTGCGCGGGGCAACCTGGTTCACTCCGAACTGGCCATGATGACTCACTTCGCTCCGGCCGGAGCCGGTCAGGCCCCGCCGGTTCCCCGGCACGGCCGCACGTCATGAGTTCCAACCCGGGCGGCGATGACGGGAGGATTCAGATCCGCCTCACGCCACGGTGACCGACTGATCGAGATACACATCCTGAATCGCGTTGAGGAGCTTGACGCCCTCGTCCATCGGGCGCTGGAAGGCCTTGCGGCCGGAGATCAGCCCCATGCCGCCGGCACGTTTGTTGATGACCGCCGTCTTGACCGCATCGGCGAGGTCGCTCTCTCCCGAGGACGCCCCGCCGGAGTTGATCAGACCGCAGCGGCCCATGTAACAGTTCATCACCTGGTACCGGCAGAGATCGATCGGATGGTCGCTGGCAAGCTCCTCGTAGATTCTCTTGTCGAACTTGCCGTATGAGGAATCGCCGGTGTTGAGCGCGGTGTAGCCGCCGTTGCGCTCGGGGAGTTTCTGCTTGATGATGTCGGCCTGGATCGTCACGCCGAGATGGTTGGCCTGGCCGGTGAGATCCGCCGAGACGTGGTGGTCCCTGCCGTCGACCTTGAACTTGCCGTTGCGCAGATAGCACCAGAGGATCGTCGCCATCCCGAGCTCGTGGGCGTGGGCGAAGGCCTCGGCGACTTCCTGAATCTGCCGGCCGGATTCGTCGCTGCCGAAGTAGATCGTCGCGCCGACCGCCGCCGCCCCGAGGTTCCACGCCTCCTGGACGTTGCCGAACATGATCTGATCGAACTGGTTCGGGTAGGTGAGCAGTTCGTTGTGATTCAGCTTGACGATGAAGGGGATCTTGTGGGCGTACTTGCGGGAGACCGAGCCGAGGACGCCGAAGGTGGTCGCGACGGCGTTGCAGCCGCCCTCGATGGCGAGCTTGACGATGTTGTCACCGTCGAAGTAGATCGGGTTCTTCGCGAAGCTCGCGCCGGCGGCGTGCTCGATGCCCTGATCGACGGGGAGGATGGAGACGTACCCCGTGCCGCCGAGCCGGCCGTGGTCGAGGATCGTCTGCAGATTCCGGAGGACCTGCGGATTGCGATCGGACTGGGCCCAGATGCGGTCCACGTAGTCCGGTCCGGGCAGGTTGAGATGCTCGCGGCTGACCCGGGCGGAGTGGCTCAGCAGTTGATCGGCGTCGTTACCGAGAAGCTCGGCGATGTTCGATCCGGCGGTCATGGTGGTCATGGTTCCGATTGCCCCAAAGAAGGTCGAAAAAAAACATCCTACCGGCGAAGGGGCGCGGCCGAAAGATTGGCCCCACCCGATTCGGAATTTCCAGCCCGCCCGACCCCCGGAACCCGGTCGCCGATCCCCGGTACCTGGTCCCAGGTGCCCGACCCCTGTATCAGAGCCCAAGTACCGGGCCCTGGTACCGGGCCCAGATACCGGGCCCTGGTACCGGGCCCAAGCAAGAAGCCCCGGACCATCAGGTGCGGGGCGTGGACATGAGGCTATTCTGATTTCGAGCCGGTCACTGGGCCGCCGGGAGGGATTCCCGAGGCGGACTCACTGACGACGGCGGCGGCTGCCGAGCAGACCGAGACCGGCCAGAGCCGCGAGGCCCGCGGGCGCGGGGATGATCGTGCCGGCAATCTTGAACTGCACCGAGCCGGTGTTGTTGTCGGTGAACGCGCTGACCACACCGCTGCCGATGGCGTCGGTAAAGATGCCGGTTCCACCGGTGATGACAAAGTCACCCGCGATGGCTGCGAAAGGCGTGTTGATGCCAAAGACATCGCCGGCCATATCGGCAAACAGATCGCCTTCGGTGCCGCTGAGCACGAAGCTGCCGGTGAACGTCGTCATCGGGTCGAAGCCCGCCAGCGTCAGCGTGGCATCGACCGTCTCGAAGTCGTAATCCGGATTCTGCGTATCAACGGTCCCGTCAATTTCGATGTCAGCTCCGTCCAGCGCAAAAGAACCGGTGCCGCCGGTTGAGAACGGGCCGATGATGCTCGCCGAAGCGGCAGACGCCCCAATCAGGACAATCGACGCCGCAAAGCACTGTGTTGCAATCTTCATTCTCTTTATCCCTTCTGTTTTTCTGCCCACGTTTTCTCACCCACGCCAAGACCCGCAGTGGGATCAGTTTCACCAATCTCGGTTGTACGGGCAACCTACCTGTTGCCCTTCCGTCCGAAAGTATACCTCCGGCAACCCCGTTGGCACACTTTTTTCCGCAAAATATCACACACTACCCGACCAGACCCCTTTCAGAAAGAGCCATCCTTACGAAGAATATTCACGTAAGCCGGCCGTACAGAATACTTTGCCGAATCAGTCCGTCCGCCAGAACCGGGGGGTCAGCAGGACCAGAATCGTGAAGACTTCCAGGCGTCCCAGCAGCATGAGGATGCTCATGATCCACTTGCTGGCGGGGCTGAACCAGGCGTAGTTCTCCGTCGCGCCGACGCCGTAGAGCGCAGGTCCGATATTGCCCAGCGTGGCGAGGCTCGCCCCGAGCACGGTCGGGAAATCCCCCTGCTCCGAGCCCAGTTCGAGAAGTCGCAGGAGCACCGCCCCGAGCGCGAAGAGGATCATGAAGCTCATCACGTACACCACCGCGGAGAGCTTCATCTCATCGTCCATCACCGCGTTGTTGATGCGGAGCGGACGGATGACGTTCGGCCGGAAGGACTTCTCGAAGTTCGCGGCGATGATCTTGAACACGATCCAGACGCGGATGACCTT
>SLDM01000407.1 GCA_007125255.1 Phycisphaerales bacterium | reverse complement strand
AGGCTGAAGGCCAGGTAGAAAATCCCCGGGCGGCCGGCCTCTTCGGCAGCGAGCAGGGCGGGCATCTCCGCCAGGAACCAGCCGAAGGCCGCGAATCCGACCAGGGCGCCGATGATCTTCCACGAGATATTCCGGGGGCGCAGCAACATATACAGCGCAACCGCACCGAGAATCGAGATGGTGTAGAGAAGTGAAGGTGCCATCCACTCGTGTCCGACGGGCCGCACGCCAGCCATCCGAGCCCGACCAGGTTCCGAAGGGAACCCGCCGCGCTCCCGCTCGCTTCGTGCCGCCGGGCAAGATAGACGGCGGTGCGGAATCCCGCAACCGACACCGTGCAGAAATTCACAAGCCCGGGCCGCCATTGGCCCGTTCACCCCTGGCGCTACCGGCGAGAACGGTCGACCGGTTCAGCTTCACCTTCAAACCCGCCGGAGGGCCGTGCCGGCGACGCTCCCGTCTGCCCAAAGAGAAGAAATGAGCCGAACCCGCGCAAAGGCGGGTCCGGCTCGGCGGGATCAGGTTCCCCACGGCCGGGAAACGACGCCGTGGGCACCCCGGATCGGAGTGTACGAACGGTTCATCAATGAACGCGGTCGATGTGAATGACGCGGAGACCGCGCAGGGCGCCGCGCTTGTGAATCTCGCCGCTCACCTCGACCTCTTCGCCCGCCTTCTCCGTGAGCTTCTCATGGGATTCCCCGCTGCGATCCTGGTCGGGGTCGAAGGTCACCACGTGGGGCCGGTACTCGGTCGGTCCCCACTGCGAATCCTCCCGGATGAGCAGAACGACGGGCACCCCGGCTTCCAGGTTCTCGCGATAGTCGCCGGCCTTCCAGTCGATACCCTCGTCTTCCTCCGGACGCTGCTCGGGTTGCCGCGGCGGGGGAGCGGGCGGCGTGCCATCCTGCGGCGCGTGGGCGCCGTCACGACCGTGCTGGCCGCGTCGGTGCTCCTCCTGCTTCTCGAGGTAGCTGGAGAGATCGACCACGATCGCCGTGTGGGTCACCTCCGCTTCCCGGTCACGGTCGCGATCGGGCTGCTGTCCCGGCGGCATCTGCTGCTGCGCGACGGAAAGGGCGCCAGCGCCCGCGACGCCGAGCATGGCCAGGCCGACGATGGATGTTCGTGTGATTTTGGGGGTATGTGACATATTGATCGCTCCTGTGCTGGGTCAACGTGAGA
Source organism: Phycisphaerales bacterium (assembly GCA_007125255.1). Taxonomy (GTDB): domain Bacteria; phylum Planctomycetota; class Phycisphaerae; order Phycisphaerales; family SM1A02; genus SKZB01. The sequence continues at coordinate 2,762 of SLDM01000407.1, read as the reverse complement.
GTAAATCACGATGGGAAACCGGTACCGGAGCCATCCGTGCTGTCATCTGCTCCTACTCCCCTGTCGCTTGAGGGTTCGGGGATTCGCCAGACTGTTCTTGCAATTGCCCCTTCCGCCGCGCGAACCGGTGTTCTCTTTCGATCGCCGATTGATTCTGCTACCGTGACCGACGCACCTTACTTGTTGCCAGATCGTTGACAGGATCCGGAGACGTCCCGACACCCCGCTCGGGGGACACCCCACAACTGAAGCCAGCCGGTACAGTCTGTCGCATTCGGAGAATGCCGCCATGCCCGATGTCCTCATGAACGATGGTGCCGTGTGGTTTACCGTCCCCGCCGTGGTCGGAACGGTGTTCTTTCTGTTGCGTCTGGGATTCATGCTGATCGGCGGCGAAGGCGCAATCAGCGAAGTCGAACTCGATGCTTCCGGCGACCCGACCGAGGCGTTCAAGCTGCTTTCGGTACAGGGGATCGCGGCGTTTCTGATGGGCGCCGGCTGGGGCGGAATTGCCGCCCTCCGCGCATTCGGCTGGGAGTGGATGCCCAGCATGTTCTTCGGCCTGGTCACCGGCTTCGGCATGATGTGGATGCTCATCCTGCTGCTGAAGGCCGTGCATGATCTTCAGTCCAGCGGGAACGTCATCACCGAAGGCGCGGTCGGCACTGAAGGCACCGTCTACGCGAACATTCCCGAAAAGGGGTCGGGACGCGGGCAGGTGCAGGTCGTGATCAACGGCCGGCAGCGCATCTACTCCGCCATCTCCGACGCCGAATCCATTCCCTCCCAGGCGCGCGTCAGAGTGACACGCGTGAATGAAGATCGTTCCCTGACCGTGGCGCGTGTCTGACGGCGTCCGGATCTCCCTTTTCGCTTGCAATCCCGGAGGCGTTCAATGTTCGAGACCGCACTTTCACCCGTCGCCATGCTGCCTTCGGCGCTGGTGGCGCAAACCGCGACCGATTTCGGAAACGCCGTCTGGATCGTACCGCTCATCGGCGGCTTTCTGCTCCTGCTCCTGTTCTTTCTCGTCTTCGTCATCAAGCAGTACAAACGCTGCCCGTCCAACCGCATCCTGGTCGTCTACGGCCGCGTCGGCACGAACAAGGCCGCCAAATGCATCCACGGTGGCGGCACGTTTGTCATCCCGCTGGTTCAGGATTTCGCCTACCTGAACCTCGAGCCGATGGTGATCGAGATCCCCCTCGAAGGCGCGCTCTCCTACAACAACATCCGCGTCAACGTGCCGTCCACCTTCACGGTCGGCATCGCCACCGAGCCGGTCCTCATGCAGAATGCCGCCGAACGCCTGCTCATGCTGGATGATCGGAAGATCCGCGACCAGGCGCAGGACATTATTCTCGGCCAGCTGCGACTTGTCATCGCGACGCTCTCCATCGAGGAGATCAACCGCGACCGCGAGAAGTTCATGCACCTGATTCACGAGAACGTGACCCAGGAGATCAACAAGGTCGGTCTGGAACTGATCAACGTGAACGTCCGTGACATCACGGACGAGAGCGGCTACATCGTCGCGATCGGCCAGCGGGCCGCGGCGGAAGCGATTGAACGAGCGAAAGTCGAAGTCGCCGAACAGGTCCGGGACGGCGAGACCGGCCAGGCGATCGCGGTTCGCGAAAAGACGATCAACGTCGCCCGCGAGCAGGCGATGGCGGTGGAAGGGGAAAAGGAAGCCGAACGCAAACAGCGCGTCGCGCTCGCCCAGCTCGAGGCGAAGGCGGTGACCGGCGAAGTGGAATCGAAGCGCGATCAGGAAATCGCCACCGCCGAACGCGAAGCGGAAACCATCGCCGCCCAGAAGCGGGCGGAACAGCAGCAGCGCGTGCAGGTTGCCGAAGCCGAGGCCTTCGCCGTGGACGGCGAGAACACCTCGTCGGCCAACATCGCCGAATCCAACGCCAAGCTGGCGGAGGTCAGCGCCGAAGCGAAGCGGCGCGGCGAGGTCGCGGCGGCGAAAGCGAAAGAGGCGATTCTCCTCGCCGAACGGGAAGAGGAGCTCGCGCGGCTCGCCAAGGAACAGCTCGCTCCGCAGGAGATCGAAAAGAAGCGTATCGAGATCGCCGCGGAAGCGGAGGCCGAGAAGCAGCGGCGCGAAGCGCGCGGCGAAGCCGATGCGATCCTGGCCCGGTACCTGGCCGAAGCCGAAGGCACGCAGAAGGTGCTCGAAGCGAAAGCCGAGGGGTACCGTCGCCTCGTCGAAGCGTGCCAGTCCAACCCGGAGATCGCGCCGACACTTCTGATGATCGAGCAGCTGCCCACCATCGTCGCCGAGCAGGTCAAGGCGATTCAGAATCTCAAGATCGACAAGATCACGGTCTGGGACTCCGGCCGAAACGGTCACGGCACCGGCGGGTCGACTTCGGACTTTCTCTCGGGACTCATCGGTTCCCTGCCGGCGATGCACGAGCTGGCCGAGCAGGCGGGAATCGAATTGCCGCAGGTCCTCGGCCGGGTGAGCGATGACGCCAAAGCCGCACAAGCCCGCGCCGCCCAGGCGCACGCCACCGCGGCGAACGGCGCAGCGCCCGGTACGGCCGAGCCCAAGCCGGAGGTGTCCTGACGAAGGCACGGAGGCACGGAGGGAAAGTGACGGAGTGACTAAGTGACGGAGGGTATCGAGGCACGAAGGAGTGGCATTGGGGCCTCCGCGGCAATGAGGGAATCAGGACCCTCGCCGAAATCACCCGCCCCTTCATCCCGCTATGACTTCGTCACTCCGTCACTTCGTTACTTCGTCACTT
>SLDM01000102.1 GCA_007125255.1 Phycisphaerales bacterium | reverse complement strand
GACAAGGTCATGGGGGCGAGCGGCGACACCGCGACCTGCGAACAGGTCCGCGAAGAAGTCCGCACGCTCTGCGCGAAGTTTCCGCTCTTTCATTGACATGGCGATGGCGGGGACATGAGTTTTCGCGACTTCATCACCAGTTGGCGGTACAGAGAAAGCGCGGACGCGCTGCTTAATCGATACGATCGCATCCAAGCGCCTCCCAATCCGTCACCGAGATATCTGGCCGGATTGGTTCGGCAGTTGGCCCAGCCGGAGAACGCGTGGTTTGCGAAGCGAGAACTTGAGTTGATCGGCGCGGCAGCCGCCCCGGCGCTCGCTCAAGCCGCGCGCTCCCGCAGATGGCAACCGCGAAGGGCAATTGACGAGTTGCTGAACGAACCGCTGGTCAACTGTCTTGAACTGCTCGTGCCGCATGATCCTGAGACGGTGAGAGAAGTTGCGTCACGATTGGCCGACTCACGCTTTTCCGACTGGCGCAGTGTCGCCGCTTTGCAGGTCGCCAGCCTTGGTCGAATCGACACCCTGCCTTTGCTTCGCCGGCTGCTGCAGGATGAGGATGAAGATGTCCGTGATTCCGTTTCGAAAGGTTTGGTTCGAGCGTGTGGTGCACAAGTGCTGACGAGCGAGTTCCGCACTGCTGCATTTGATCACCTCATGTCGTGCTGTGCACCGAATGGGAAAGGCCCCGACAGAGCATGCTTCGAAGCGATGATCGCGCTGGATCGAAAGCGTGCCGCGCAGGAGTTCGCTTCACGCCGCTTGATCAGCAGCGATAATCCGGATGTTGTTCACCTTCTGCGTTCGTGCAATGAAGGTGAGATCCAACTTCCCGCGAAATACGTGCGTGATCTCTTCGATAACAGCCTGCCCAAGGTCACCGGCGATCGCTGTAACCCGCACTGCTCAATTGCAGCGGAATCGCTGCGATCCTTGACGATCAGTCTTGGCGAGGCGGCTCGACCGCTGCTGCAAAGGATGCTGAATCACGATCACGAAAAACTTCAGGAGGCCTCGGGGACTGGCCTGGCGATGCTCGTGGGAGTGAAAGAACCGGCATACCTGATGTTTCAGAAAGTGAGTCAGCGCGGCCTGGCTTCGCTCAACCCTCCCCAGCGCGTCGTCCACTTTGCCAGCACCTTTGAGTTCCAGGTCGGTAACGGCGGATTGACTCAGTTTTTCGCCAACAGCAGCGGCGATCATGTCCCTGAGACCACGGAAGCGCTGCGGATACTCGGCCACCCGGAAGCCATCCACGCGCTCGCTTCGGCCGTGGACCTCGTCGGGCCCATTGCGAGGGAGAGAGATCGCGAGATCAGACTGACCGCGTTCGAAGACCGGTACGAGGAACTGCGGCAACGTTTCGGCCCCCTTGAGAATGCGTTCTACGCAACGACCGGCCGCTTCCGGCAGTTGCTTCTTCTGTATGCGGCGGAGCATGCGGAGAAGATTCTTGAGCCGTAAAAGAGACGCCCACGTTCAACGGAACGTGGGCGTCTTTGCGTTCTGATTCGAGAAACGGGCCGGTTGGTTACTTGATGTTGACCGTGCCGCCGGCTTCTTCGAGCTTGCCTTTGAGATCGTCGGCTTCTTCCTTGGAAACCTTCTCCTTGACGGCCTTCGGCGCGCCGTCGACGAGTTCCTTGGCTTCCTTGAGGCCGAGACCGGTCGCTTCGCGGACGGCCTTGATGACCTGGATCTTCTTGTCGCCCGCGGCTTCGAGGATGACATCGAACTCGGTCTGCTCTTCGGCGGCGCCTTCACCTTCCCCGCCACCGGGGCCGGCCATCATCACCGCTCCACCCGCCGCCGGCTCGATGCCGTAAGCGTCCTTCATGTAATCCGCGAGGTCGACCGCTTCCTTGAGGGTCAGGCCCGCGATCTCATCGCCAAGCTTGGTGATCTTGGCATCGAATTCCCTGGTTGCTGCTTCTTCGGACATGGTGTCGAACTCCGTTCTTATGGTTTCATCGCCTCGAGAGGAGCCGCCACGCGGCTTTTAACCCCGAAGGGCCAGTCGAGATCGGTGAGAGGTCAGGTTCTGGCAGGCGTGTCGTGAGGCCGGGCCGCGGTAGAACGCCGATGGCTCCGAAGGCCGGAGACCTCCTGCCTTCTCTTACGCCTTGGCGATCGTCTCGCCGTTTTCGAGCTTCTCCTGGATCTGCTTGATGATGCCGAGAATCCGGCCGCCGGGGCCCTTCGCGCCGCCGACGACGTTGCCGGCCGGTGCCAGTACGAGCTGCACGACCTTGGCCTGGGCTTCCTCGCGGGTCGGGAAGTCGCTCAGTCGCTTGACGCCGGCTTCACCTTCGAAGTACGTGCCGTCCAGCACCGCGCCCTTGAGGTCGAGCTTGTCGACCTTCTTGGCCCACTTGACCAGTTCGCGGGCGACGTTGACGACCGACTCCGCTCCGTAAGCGAGGGCGGCGGGGCCTTCGAGCGCGGGTGAGACCGCTTCGAGATGCGTGCCCGCAAACGCCTTCTTCGCCAGCGAGTTCCGAATGACGGTGATGCGAATGTTCTGCTCGTGCAGGCCAAGCCGCATGGCGTTGTTGTCATTGGCTTCAATGCCGCGAATGTCGACGACAAGTGCGCCGTCGATATCGACGAAGCGGTCCTTGTAGTCGCTGATGATCATTTCCTTGATGGGCTTACGCATGGCTGACTCCAGTCGGGCGAGGCGTCACACGCGGTGCGCCACCGCCGGCGATGGTTGCGTGTTTCGATCAGACGGCGACGGGAACCCCCGGCGTCATCGTGCCGCTGATGACGCACTTCTTGACGTAGTTTCCCTTGGCCGCGGAGGGACGAATCTTCTCGATCATGGTGAGAAAGTACTCGAGGTTCTCCAGCAGGTCCTGCTCGGAGAAACTCATCTTTCCGACGATGCAGTGAATGTTGCCGCCGTCGTCATTGCGGTACTCCAGCTTGCCCGCGGCGTACTCCCGCACGGCCGTGACCACATCGGGGGTCACCGTACCGGCCTTGGGTGAGGGCATCAGCCCCTTGGGACCGAGCACGCGGCCGAGCTTGCTGACCACCCGCATCATGTCCGGCGAAGCGACGGCGACGTCGAACTCGAACCAGCCGCCTTCAATCTTCTCCACCAGTTCTTCCGCGCCGGCTTCAACGGCACCGGCGGCCTTGGCATCCTCGACCTTGTCGCTCGGGCAGAAACAGATGACGCGGGCGGACTTACCCACGCCCTTCGGCATCGCGATGGAACCGCGCAGCTGCTGATCGGCCTGCCGCGGGTCAATGCCGAGATGGACGCAGACCTCAACGGACTGATCGAACTTCGGCCGCTTGAACGACTTGAGGACCTTGACCGCTTCGGAGGGCGGCTGCGGGTTCTTGACCTTGTCGAGAATTTCGGAATTGGCGCGGGCGCGTTTGCTGAGCTTGGGCATGGTTTTAATCCTCCACCGTCACGCCCATGGATCGGGCAGTGCCGGCGATGACGCGCATCGCCGATTCGACCGTTGCGGCATTGAGATCGTTCATCTTCTCTTCCGCGATGGCGCGGACCTGATCCTGCGAGATCTTGCCGACCTTCTTCGTGTTCGGGGTGCCGGATCCCTTCTCGACGCCGGCGGCTTCACAGATCAGAACTGCCGCAGGGGACGACTTGATCTCGAATTCGAAGGAACGGTCGTGATAGACCGTGATCACGCACCCGACGACCTTGCCGTTCAGATCCTTCGTCCGCTCGTTGAAGGCCTGAATGAACTGGCCGGGATTGATCCCGTTGGCGCCGAGTGCCGGACCGATCGGCGGAGCCGGCGTGGCCTTGCCGCCCGGGGCCATGATCTTAAATTGTTTCTGAATCTTCTTGGCCATTGGGGTCTCCTACCTGCCACCGCATCCGTGCCGCCGAGGGCGATTCAGCACGTTGCGCCGTCCCGGCCAGTGGGCATGGGCGCGATGAAGTGGTCATGACGGTGTGAAATTTGCGAGCCGAG
>SLDM01000163.1 GCA_007125255.1 Phycisphaerales bacterium | reverse complement strand
GAAGCATTCGGTTTCCTTGCCGGCCTTCTCAAAAATCTTCGCCTTGGTGTACCTGGTGATGTCGCCGGTGACGGTGAAGGTGCCGTAGGCGCCGGAACCCTTGGCGTGTACGACACGCTCGGGAATGCGCTCACGGTTGAAGTGCTGCATCTGCTCGAGAAGCTGAACATCCTGCATCAGCAGCGGGCCGCGCGGACCGGCGGTCTGGGCGTGCTGCCGCCCGATCGGCGCGCCGTTGGCGGTCGTCAGAACGGGGCATTTCTTCATCGGAGGTCTCCTTCCCAACTGGGGCCCAACTCGGGGTTGGACCAGTGATTCAATTCGGACCGGAAAGACCGAACGATAGCGAAGCTTTCCATAGCTGTCCAACATGATGAATCTATCACTGTGATAGAATGCGCCTATGGAACTCCATCAGCTCCGGTATTTCGTCACGCTCGCCGAGACCGGCAACTTCAGCCGCGCCGCCCGGCAGTGCGGGATCGCCCAGCCGTCGCTGAGCCAGCAGATCCGGCGGCTCGAGGATTCCTTCGGCACGCCGCTGTTCGACCGGCTCGGCCGGTCCATCGCGCTGACCGAGGCGGGTGAAGCGCTGCTACCGCGGGCGCGGCGGATTCTCGGCGAGGTGAACGACGCCGCCCAGGAGATCCGCGCCGAGCCCGCCCGCCGCGAACTGCGCCTCGGCGCGATTCCCACGATGGCGCCGTACCTGCTCCCGCCGCTGCTCAAGAGGTTCCGGCGGGAACGGCCGGAGTGCGAGCTCACCGTGCGTGAAGATCTGACCGCGCGGCTGGTCGCGGCCGTGATCGACTGCGAACTCGATTGCGCGATCATGAGCGCGCCGGTCGATGACCCGTTGATCGAACTGGAGGTCATCGCCACGGAACCGCTCCTCGCCGCTCTCCCGCGGGACTTTCCCCTGCCCCAGCCGCGTCGTCTGTGTATGAACGATCTGCGCGACCAGCCGACGGTCGTGCTGCACGAGATGCACTGTCTCGGCCGGCAGATCGAGGACTTCTGTTCCCAATCGCGCCTGCAGCGACGGATCGTCTGCCGCGGGACGCAGTTGATGACGATTCTCGAGCTCGTCGCCCTCGGTCTGGGCGTCTCGATCGTGCCGGAGATGTGCGCCAAAGCCGACCGCTCAAAATCGCGGCGGTACGTGCCGATCACCGGCAGCCGGCCGGAACGGGAGATCGCGATCGCCTGGCGGCGCGGCCGCACCCGTCCCCGCCCCGCCCGCACCTTCGCCGACCTGTTGCGGGCGACCTTCTGAAGCGCCCCCCTTCTCCAACCCCGAACGTGCCTTCTCTTCGTCACTCCGTCACTCCGTTACTTCGTCACTCCACCTCCCCCGGCGTTTTCCGCGCGAGTCGATCAACGGTATCCTCATCCGGCCATGACCGAGTCACGCGAGCATGTTGAGCCCACTTCTCCCCCGCCCCACCTGGTGCGGATGGATGCGCTGGGTCGTGATGCCATGCTGGAGTACTTCGCGCGGGCCGAATCATTCCGCGCCGGCTCCGGGGCAGGCCCGAAGCACTCCGGCCGGATCGTGGCGACCCTCTTCTACGAACCGAGCACCCGCACGCGGTTGTCGTTTGAATCGGCCGCTCTGCGCCTCGGGGCGCAGACGCTCGGGTTTTCCGATCCCGCCGCGAGCAGCGCCGCGAAGGGCGAAACGCTGATCGACACGATCCGGACGGTCGAGCGCTACGCGGATCTGATCGTCTTGCGCCACCCCGCGGAAGGCGCCGCGCGCCTGGCGGCGCAGGTCGCCTCGGTGCCGATCGTCAACGCCGGCGACGGCGGGCACGAGCATCCGACGCAGACGCTCTTTGATCTCTACACGATCCACCGGCAGCGCGGTTCGCTGGACGGTCTGACGCTGGGGCTGACCGGCGACCTGAAGTACGGCCGGACGGTCCATTCGCTGGCGCTCGCCGCCGCCGCATTCGGCGTGACGCTCATCTTCATCGCGCCGGCGCCGCTGCAGGTCCCCGATCATCTTCGCGGCCGGCTCGAAGAGATGACGGTGGTGCGCACCGCCGCGGCGCTCGATGAGGTCATCGGCGAGCTGGATGCTCTCTACGTCACGCGCGTCCAGACCGAGCGGATGGATCCGGCCGAGGCGGCCGCCCTCGGACCGCCGCGCTCACTGGGCCCGGAGGATCTGCGGAAGGCCAAGGATGATCTCCTTGTGCTCCACCCCCTGCCCCGCGTGACGGAGATCGACCCGGCGGTCGATGAAGACCCCCGCGCGTGGTACTTCGAGCAACTGGCCGACGGCGTGGTGATGCGCATGGCGATTCTGGATGGGCTTCTTTCCGGCGCCGCGCCGCTGCCGCCCGGCGCGGGCGCAAAGCGGCCCGCACCTGAAGATCCGCCGTGGCGCGAATCGCCGGAGGCGAAGGGAAGTTCCTGCGCAAACCCGAAGTGCGTCACGCACCGGGAACGCGGCGTGATGATGCGCACGAACGCCCGTGGCGGCGCGCGGTGGTGCGCTTACTGTGACTGGCGGGTGGAGTAGCGCCGGGCGGCTCACTCATCGAGATGGACATCGCGCTGAATGCGAATCTCTTCGATGGGAACGAGCTTGCCGCGGTCCATGCCCGGACAGGGCGTGGCGCGTTTGACCGCCTGCCAGGTGTGGGGCGAGTGCAGGTTCTCCGGCCAGAACGGCCAGGTGCGGCACTGGGCGGGGCGCGCTTCGTAGAGTGAACAGACGGCCTTGCCCGGAACGCTTTCCCGGTCGAGGAAGACGCAGTCGTGGCCGTGCTCGGTGACCGTCTCCTTCAGTGAGTGGCGCTGGCCGACCTTGCGGGCGTACTTTCGGTAGAACGCGGCACGGGAGATGCCGAGCTTCTGCGCCATCGCATCGGCTTCGTCCTCGCGAAACCAGACCACGCCGGGCGGGCCGGTGCAGCAGTTGCCGCACTGTGTACAGCTGAAGCGCAGTCCCTCCCGGTACCACTCGGTGCCGGTCGTCGACGTCACGCTTCCATCGCGATCAGACATTGGAGACCTCCCCGGCCGGATCCCCCCACGGTTCGATCCACACGAGGTGAATCTCCGCTTCCGTTCGGCGCGGCGGCAGGTCGACGAGTTCATCCGGCCGCTCGTCAAAGGCGACGCGGTCGACGGTGAAGATGTCGGAAAAGGACCACTTCGGATCCTGCCCGATCGCCTGTTCGATCAGCTCTTCCATCTCGTCCATCGAGCCGGCGGTCGCCCAGATGGAGGCGTAGGCGCCATCGCCGTTTTCACGCCGCGACTCGTCGACCGGCTCGACGATTACCAGCGCATGCCAGAGGGTGAGGCCGAGGTTGCGCCCCCCTTCGTCGAGATTCGATTCGGGATCGATGTTCAATTCCAGCAGCCAGTCGTGCCGCAGGTTGAGCAGGATCTCATCGAGATCCGGCGCGGCGTCATCACTCAGATCCAGCACCTGGCGCACCTGCGCCTCGGCGAGATCCGGCGCGGCGTCTTCCGGCCACGTCTGATTGACTTCATCGAGGCCGAACCGGTGCAGCATCTCCTCCACGTCATCGCGCATGTTCAGAGGTACGTGGATGGCGATGCCTTTCCACTGATCGAGAAAGATCTCCACGAAGGGCTCGTCACTGTTCGCCCCCGCTCCGATCGTGACGTCCTCGAGCAGGATCGATTCGTAATCCTCCCACGTGGCGAGGAAAGACTTGAGCGGAACGGTCTCGCTGCTGAGAAAGACGTCCACGCTGCGGTAGGCATCGCGTGAGCCGATTTCGATGATCGCGCAGACCTCATCAGGCAGCAACTCGAACGCCCGGGCGAGAACCGGCTTGAGGCGATCGTGGGAGATCACGATCTGGAAGACGTAGGTGTCCGGATCCTCATCCTCACCGGGCGTGTAGGCGACGGTGTACCCCTGGTGCGGGGGCACGAGACCGCCGGCTTCGAGCCCGAGGGGCAGGGCGTAGCCGT
>SLDM01000401.1 GCA_007125255.1 Phycisphaerales bacterium | reverse complement strand
ACGGGCCACAAGGTGAGTGGTGGTCAAGTCTGACCGGAGCGAAGAGGCTGTCGTCGCGGGTCAGAAGAGCGGCGGTCCGACCAGCTCTTCATCATCATCATCGTCCGTTCGCTCGGCAGCGTCCGAGGGGTCTTCCGGCCCGACGTCCTGTGGCCCGATTTCGGGTGGCCCGACTTCCGGCGGCCCGACGTCCGAGGATGGGGGTCGCTCGGAGGAGACGGTCGAGGCCGCCCGGCCGGATTGCTCCTGTTCCTGACCCGGTTCCTGACCCTGTTCCTGACCCTGGCGAGCTTCGTACTCCGCCTGCTGGGCCGGAACGATGTACTCATCGAAGTACCAGCCGCTGACCTTTTCGAAGGTGAAGTAGAACGCCACGCCGAGGACGGCGACGAGAATCGTCACCAGCGCCAGGTTGAGCCGCTTGCGCCGGGGATCGATGGAGCACTGGTTCTGTTTGAAGCGGAAGAGGAGAATGCCGAGCAGGCCGATGGCGATGGCGGCCCCGCGCAGGATCCACGCCCCGGTGGCGGCGCCGCCGTCCTCCCGGTAGAAGAAGTTGGCAAAGGAGATCGCGTAGATCCCGCCCATGAGACCGAAGGCGAAGAGCACCGCGGGGGCGACACAGCAGAGCATCCCGGTCAGACCGGTCGCGGCGGCGACCTTGAGGGCCCAGCGGACCACGCCGGGCTGGTCGGGCCGGCCGCCGGTGCCGGCGGCGGCTTGATCTGGTGCGGATTCAGACTCTCGCATGGCTCTCGTTTCTCCCGATCCAATGCTCAATGTAGTGCCGGCAACAGCACTGGATACCGTTCCGGATCCGATGGCCGGCCTCGTAAGTCAAGCGGTAGAGGGAGCATAGCACGCGCGTGCGTGAAACCAAACGGCCGGGTGAGCTTTTCGCCACGGTTTCGCGGGAGGAGGAGAAAGCGGGGGGTTATATGGACCCTTGTATCGCACTCACCCCCCCCCTCCGGAAAAGGGGCAACTCGGCCGCTCTCGGCGCACGCGGGGAAAGGTTCCGATCACGGTGCGGGTGGCGCTCGGCGAAGCTCGGCCGCGCAGGAGCGCGGGCGGATCATCGTTCACCGCGATGGGTGGGACCCTCTGGCGGGCTGCGACCTCAGTGAACTACGAGCCCGTATCGGTGTCGGTGGGCTGTTGTTCCGGATAGCCCTCGTGGCACTTGGGTTTGCGCTTGCCGCCGGACGGCACACCATCGTTGGTTTCGCACTCGTCGGCATCGTCCTGTGGAACCGGCCCGTCTTGGGGCCCGTCTTGGGGCCCGTCTTGGGGCCCGTCTTTGGGTGCGACTTTCGGTGTGTCTCTTCGGGGATTGACTTTCTTCCTGGATTCGGGCATGGTCTCTCTCACTTCCTTGATCATGATGCAGATCATCGGTCCGCGGTGACGATCCCGGTGCGCTCACGACGCGGCTCGCAAACGCTCACGGAATCGTAGCGCGCTCAGTCCCCCGGCCCTGCCCCAAAAATTGGTCCCCGGATTGGTCCCGGATCTGGCCCCGGATTTGGCCCCGGATCTGGCCCCGGATCTGGCCCCGGATCTGGCTGCCCGGAACCGTTCGCCGGCCGCCCCCGCGGACCCCACGGTCCGTGTCCGTGGCGGCTGATCCGGTGTGCGGTATCCGTTCCGGGCGGCTCCATGCGCTGACATAAAGCCGTGATATCGCCATCGAGTACGCAGATGGCCGGCTCGCAACTGCCGAAGGCAACTCAAAGGGCGGACGCATCATGCTCAAACGTGGCAGGTCGGTTGCGCAACCGCTCTGCCGAACGCCGCGCTACCATGGCACATCATGAAATCTACCAAGTGCTTCCGTACGTTCGGTTTTGCCGGAACCCTGATCTGGATTGTGGCCTGTCTTCTCGCTCTGCCGGTTTCTCCACTCCACGCGGAGGAACCCGATCCATGGGGTATCGAAGCGCGCAGCGCTTACGCCACGCTTCAGGAGAACCGGGATCAGATCCTTTTCATCGATGTCCGTGACCCAATCGAAATTCAGTTCACCGGCTTTACCGATGAAGTGGACATCAACATTCCCTTCCTGGAGGCGGACCGTACCCGCTGGAATGCCGACCGCGCGACGTTCCTGATGGACCGCAACCCGCGATTCGTCGCCGCGGTTCGCAGAGCGCTCGAGGCGAAGGGGCTTGATCGGGAAGCGAAGATCTTCACCTTGTGCCGGTCCGGCAGCGAACGCGGTAACCCCAGTGCCGCGCATCTGCGCGCCAACGGTTTTCCCAATGCCCACTACATCGTTCACGGCTTCCAGGGAGATGCCCTTCAGGAGGGTCCGCAGCGAGGCATGCGTCTGAAGAATGGCTGGCAGAACAGTGGGCTGCCGTGGTCGCCGCGCATGAATGCGCAGAAGATTCATCGGCCCGATCGCGAACCGGCGCAAGAGTGGCTGGTGATCCTCTCCAGCGCGTCCACCGAGACGCAGGCCATGGCCCTGATTCTCGCCCGGGCGGAAGCGGCTCAGGGCACGTTCGTCCGGATCCTGTTGTGTGACCAGGCCGGTATGCTGGCGGTCTCCGATTCGGATTCGGGATCTGCCGCGGTCCAACCGATCGACCGGTCACCTCGCCAGCTTCTGGCCGCGCTGATCGAGGACGGCGCCGTGGTCGAGCTTTGCGGCATTTTCTCGCATACCCGCGGGATCGAACCCTCCCGTTTCATCGAGGGTGTTTCCATCGCCAGTCCACCGGGCATTGCCCGGCAGATCAGCCAACCGAACGTTCGGGTGCTCACGTACTGAATCGAGTTCATCCCGGCGGTCAGTCGTTGCCGGACACGATCGACACGCCGCCACATCACGAATGAAGTGGTCCACGAACGCGGGAGAACCAAGACGCGCCGTTTCATCGTCTGGTTGACGTTCCCACGCGGGTCGGCGAAGCGCGGCATGATGCTTGCCGCCATGTTGATCGTGGTCGGCGACGTGCTCGGCAGATCGAGTTACGGTCTTATCACGACGGTCGCGTTGGCTACCCTGTGCCCACTCTTGTGGCGCGGATCAGGTCGGGGTGATTTCCCCATGGCGGCGGACGGGGCGCAGGGTTGGAATAGTCCATGAGCCGATGCGGCTTGGGCCGGATTGCAGGTCGGCAAGCCGATTCCAGGCATGCTGCGTGCTGCCCGATGTCCCCCGACGCTGCCGCGCGAGAAGGAGTTCTGCCATGACCGTGCCCACAAAAACACTTACCGCCGCTGATGTGATGACGACCGAGCCCGTCTCGCTGCTGCCCCACTCTCCAATTCGCGAACTGGCTCTCGTGCTGGAGACGAATGAGATCTCAGGCGTGCCGGTGGTTGATGAGCAGCAGCACGTCGTCGGTGTCGTCTCGCGAACCGATCTCGTGCACTATCTGATGAGTGAACATGAGGGCGAGATTCACGAGTCGTTTCAGTACGACCCGGTGGAGGAAGACTGGACGATCACCGAAGCCGTGGCGGGGGACATCGATGCGACGGTCGAGCAGATCATGAACCCCGAGCCGGTCACCGTCACCGCAGAGACCTCCGTGCCGGTGATCGCCCGGAAAATGGCGGACGAATCGATTCACCGCGTGATCGTCGTCAACCGCCATAAGCGTCTGATCGGCATCGTCACCAGCCTTGATGTGCTGGGCGTCTTTCCCCAGTGAACGCTGATGATGGTGATCGTGGCACTGTGTCGGCCGGGCTCTTCACCGCCGGTTGCTTCGTGGGGCGATGAATGGCTCAGCCAGCAACGGCACTCGCGGATCCGGGTGCGGCCCATCCGGCGAGGCAGGCTTGTCTCTTGCGCCAGGGCCGGCAGCGCAATCGAGCCGAAATCCGGGTCGCTTTTCGGGTCCCACCGTCTGGCAATGGCCGCGACAATGGCGTTCTACATGAAGCGTGGTTCTTCGCGACAATCATGACGGGGATGGCGAAGGGCAGCCGATGGTGCTCCGCCTTCGCAAGGGT
>SLDM01000269.1 GCA_007125255.1 Phycisphaerales bacterium | reverse complement strand
GGGTCAACTGCCCGGCGGAGATCGCCATGATTACCATGCGCCGCAGCGATGGCGCCTCCCCGGCAGATCAGCTGCGCACGCCCGGCTCCTTTGCCGACCAGCTCGATTCACTGGTCATCCAGGATGACGATGGCCGCCGCCGGGCGTAGTCGCCGGCCCACCGAACACGCGGCCGATCCGCTGCAGAGAGCAGCGCCGCCGAAAACAAGGTTACCCGCCCATGCTGCCGGATCATCCGCTTCTTCTGGACGGGGCGACGGGCACGGAACTCGAGACGCGCGGGCTGCCGCTCGTGGCGCCGCTCTGGACGACACGGGCGATTCTCGAAGCGCCGGATCTCCTGCGCGACCTGCACCGCGACTATCTCGATGCCGGGGCGGAGCTGATCACGACCAACACCTTCCGGGCCCACGCGCGGAACCTGCACGAGGCGGAGCTTGACCTGCCCGCACGCGAAATCGTCAACCGCGCGGTGGCGATCGCGGCCGAAGCCCGCGACCAGGTCAGACCCGGCGCGCTCGTCCTCGGCTCGGTTGCGCCGCTGGAGGATTGCTACCGTCCGGATCTCGCGCCGGATGAGACGACGTGCGGGCATGAGCACGAGCGGATGATCCGGCATCTGCTCGATGCCGGGGTCGATCATCTGCTGATCGAGACGATGGGCACCCTGCGCGAAGCGGCGGCCGCGGCCCGGGCGGCGGAGCGCCTCGCGCCGAATCGCTGGTCGATCTCTCTGCTCATGGCCCATGACGGCCCGCCGGGGATGCTCTTCAGCGGCGAGCCGGCCGTGGCGCTGCGGCCGCACCTGGTCACCGCGACGGCGGTGGGGGTGAACTGCATCCCCGCGCCGGACGTGCGCATGCATTTGCAATGGTGGCGCAAACAGCTTCCCGGCGACACCCGCCTGGTGGCCTCGGGCAATACCGGTCAGCGGCAGGCCGATGGCACCTGGCGCCCCACGCGGGCGGAGGATCCGGAGTGGTACGCCTCGCTCACCGGCCACTGGCGCGAAGCCGGCGCGACGATTATCGGCGGCTGCTGCGGCACCACGCCGGAGACCATCCGGGCCGTGGCCGGCCGGTGGCGCGCGGTCTCCTGACCGCTCGCCGGCAGGAGGGGCGGTACGCCGCACCGCTCCGTCCCCGCCCCAACCTTCCATCCGCCCCACGCGCGTGTTCAGACCGGCAGGCGGGTGAACTGCTCTTCGATGCGCTGCGCGGAGACCTTGATCACCGTGCCGATTTCCTGGGCGAAGAGGGAGAGGCGGAACTCCTCGATCATCCACCGCAGCGTGTCGAGTTCCGGGCTGAGAACCCCCTGGCGGGCGGCCCGTTCCCGGGCGTCACGGTACTGCCGGACGAACGGCTCCACCTCGGCCGCCAGTTCCCGGTCGCGGGCGCTGCGGCCCTGCGCGGCCTTCTGCGCGCGGATCAGGATTCCCCGGCCGTAGCGCGGGTACTGGACCAGCCAGTTGAGCGGCACTTCGGCGAAGAACCCCGGCGCGAGCAGTTCGTAGAGGTGCTGCTGCTCCGACTCCACGATTCGAGCGTGGTCCGGTCCGCGCAGGGACTGGAGCGTGGCCGCCGCTTCGTGAAACTGCTCGATGATCCGCCGGCACAACTCCGCCACATCCCGCGCGACAGCATCGAACTGATGCCAGCCGGACTGCACGCGCGCGAAAAACGCCTTCTCCTCGCGCAGGTCGGCTTCATCGGCGAGAAACGTCGCGGCCAGCACCCGCCGCGCGACCGCATCGCGCAGATCATCGCTGGATTCGCGGAGCAGACCCGCCGCGAGCATGGTGATCCGTTCGCCGCCCGGCAACCCATCGCGGAGGTAACGGAACTCCTGCGGGTGTTCGAGGGCGATCAGGCGCACGAGACCCCGCTGCATCGACCGCCGCGCCGCCTCGGCGGTGTCGAAGAGTTCGATCGAGACGCTCGAGTGGTGATCGACCAGAGCGGGATAGGCGGGGATGCGCATGCCGGCCCGTTCGATCTCGATCCGGGCGGGTAGCACGCCGAAGTTCCACCGGGTCAGGCCGGTCTGCTCGATCGATTCCCGCGGTGCCGGCCGGCCCTTCGCCTCAACCGGCGGCTCGCGCACGTCAAGCTCCGCGCGGAGCGTGCGCAGATCGCGCCCCATCGCGAGGACGCGGCCCTCATCGTCCAGCACGCGCAGGTTCAGGTGCAACTCCGGCGGCAGCTCTTCCGGTCTCCACGCGTCCGCCGGCACCTCCGTGCCGGTCATGCGGTGCAGTTCCCGCCCGACCGCTTCGCGGAGCGATCCCCGGCCGAACTCGAGCCGTTCGAGAACCGCTTCGGCGTACTTTGCCGCGGGCACGAAATTTCTCCGGACCCCTTTCGGCAGCGTCTTGATCAGGGCCGTCACCTTCTCCGGCAGATGGGCGGGGACGAGCCACTCCAGACGGTTTCCATCGAGCTGCCCCAGCATCGCCGCGGGCACGCGCAGCGAGATGCCATCCTCCGCGTGGCCCGGCTCGAAGCGGTACTCCAGCGGCAGCTCGACCTCACCGATCTGAAGTGACTCGGGATACTTCTCCGGCGTGATGTGCGGCGCGGCGCTCGCGAAGAGGGCTTCCCGGCTCATGAACAGGCGCTCCGGATCCTCCCGTTCGATCTGCTTGCGCCAGCGGTCCAGACGGGCTCCGCTCCAGACATCCTTCGGCAGGCGCTCGTCGTAGAACGACCAGATCACGCTCGCATCGACCAGGATGCCCCGGCGCCGCGTCTTGTGCTCCAGCTCGCGGATCGATTCGATTGTCTTCCGGTTGTGCTTGAGAAATGGCGTCTTAGGGCGGTACTTCTGCTCGACCAGCGCGTGCTCGATGAAGATCTCCCGCGCCGCGACGGGATCGATCGGGCCGAAGTTGACGCGCTTTCCGTCGGTGATCTCCAGTCCGAACAGCGTCACCCGCTCGATGGCGCCGACATCGCCCTGCTTCTCCCAATACTGCGGGTCGCGGTGATGGCGTTTGACCAGGTGCTGCGCCGCGTGCTCGATCCAGGCCGGCTGAATCTGTCCGACCTCGTGCGCGTAAAGGCGGGTCGTTTCGATTAGCTCCGCCGCCATGATCCAGGTCGGCGCGGCCTTGAAGACCGCCGAACCGGGGAAGATGAAGAATTTGCGGCCGTGGGCGCCGGTGTACTCGTGCGTCTTTCCCTTCATGCCGATTCGGCTGAGAAGGCCGGTCAGGATCGCGCGGTGCAGCGATTCCAATTCATCGTCGATCCGGCCCGCGGCGACGGGCGTCCAGTCGGAATCGTCGAGCATCTCGCGCACCTGCCGCACGGTGTCTTCCCACTCCCGCCATCGGCGGTAGGAGACGAAACGCTGCGCGCAGAGCTTGCGCATGCGGTTCTGGTTCAGCTCGCGCGACTTCTCCGAGAGAAACCGCCAGAGGTTGAGCAGGGAGAGGAAGTCCGATTTCGGATCGGCGAACGTTTCGTGCGCCTCGTCGGCGGCGTCCTGGGCTTCGTGCGGTCGCACCCGCGGATCCTGAACCGCCAGGGCGGAGGCGATGATGATGAGCTCGTCCACGCCGCCCAGCTCCGCGGCGGCCAGGATCATCCGCCCCAGGCGCGGGTCGAGCGGCAGGCGGGCCAGCTCCTCCCCGATCGGCGTGATCGCGCCGTCCTCGCTCAGCGCGTTCAGTTCGTGGAGGGTGCGGTAGCCGTCACTGATCAGACCCGATCGCGGCGGCTCGACGAAGGGAAACGCATCGATCTCGCCCAGCTTGAGCGACTTCATCTGCAGGATCACGCTCGCGAGGTTCGTGCGCAGAATCTCCGGCGGGGTGAAGGGCTCGCGCTGCTGGTAGTCCTCCTCGCCGTAGAGCCGGATGCAGATGCCCGGCCCGATCCGTCCGCAACGGCCCTTGCGCTGCTCGGCGGAGGCCTGCGAGATCGCTTCGATCGGCAGGCGCTGCACGCCGCTGCGCGAGCTGTACCGGCTCAG
>SLDM01000210.1 GCA_007125255.1 Phycisphaerales bacterium | reverse complement strand
TGCGGACCAGAAGGCCATGACGCCGTCGCCGAGGAACTTGTTGACGTACGCATCGTGCGCGATGAGTTCATCGGTCAGCTCCCCGAGCGCGGTGTTGAGCGCTTTCACGGTGGCTTCGCTGCCCAGCGATTCGGTGAGCCGCGTGAAGCCGGCGAGGTCGGCGAAGAGGATGGTGATCTCCCGCTGCTGGCCGCCGACGGAGAGCGCGCCGGGATTCTCCACGAGATAGTCGACGAGCTGCGCGGAGACGCGTGCGCGAAACTGCCGGGTGATGCGGCTGCGCTCACGCTGGTAGATCGCCGCTTCGGTGGCCATGCTCGCGACCCAGATGATCGTCATCGCGCCGAGGGGGCCGGCGAGGGGGACCAGCCAGTCACCCTGCGCGAAGAGGGCGATGTTGAGCCCGCCGTAGCCGATCGCCACCAGGAGGAAGATCGCAACGGACCAGACCGGCGTGAGCAGCGCCGCGATGCCGGTCGCGAGCAGGCCCACGATGACCAGAATGAACAGTTCGCTCCACCGCGGCAGAAATCGAACCGCGGCGCCGGTCAGCGCCATGTCCGCGGTCGCCGCATGAACGACGACACCCGGCGTTGAAGGCCCGAGCGGTGTCAGCACGAAGTCGGCGAGCGCGCCGGTCGCGGTCCAGCCGATGAAAACGAGCCGATCCTCCACCAGCTCGCGCAGTTCCGCTTCGGTCTCTGCGACTCTCGCTTCACCGTGCCGGACCGTGGTCTCCGCCGCTTCCCAGAGCCGGCAGAGCTCCACGTGCCGGCGAAACGCCTCATCGTCGATCGAAGCGGGATCGACACCATCCATGAGCGTGAACTCGACCTCGTCGCGGACCTGTTCCAGCGCGTCGGACCAGTCGTCGAGCGGTCGGCCGGCCACGTACGCCAGCTCATCGTCCGGGAGCTGCGCGTACTGCGCAATCGTCCGGGAGAGTTCGAGAAAGGTTTCCACATTGCTCTCGTGCCCGCGCCGCTGCTCGGCCAGCCCGACCGGCACGGCGATGGAGAGGTGCCCGGTGCCGACCCGGTCGCTCTCATCCTGCCGCGTCACGTGCAACCAGCGATACTCACGCGGGGCGTCGGCGGGCGGCGCCGGCCAGTCGATCCAGAGCCGGCCGTTGTGCAGCGGAAGCGTCACCGCGCCGATGCCGATGGCATCCTCCTTCACCACCACGTCACCGGGATCGATGCCCCGGTAAAGCGCCGCGGCGGCGAGGCCGAAGGGCAGCGCGTCTCCCCCCGGTGCCGGCAACGTCGGGGCGTAGCTGCGCTTGCGCCCGTCGGCATCGGGAAGTTCGTTGACGAAACCCGCGGCGGCGGCGGCCCCGGCAATGTCGGGGATCGGAGCCGCGTCGTTGGCACGACCGAAGTGCTCCGCACGCCGGAGGTGCGGCCGCACCGCCTGCCAGGCGCGGAGTTGGTGCCAGCGATACTCGATCAGGCGCCGCTCGGGGAATGAGCGGAGATGTTCCGGCCGGTCCGGGGCAAGAGTGTCAAGCAGCACTTCGAAGGTGAGCTCGCCGTCGTGTACCTGCTTCAGGTTCCGGGCGGCGTGATCAACCGCGTGTTCCTTGATCGTCATCGCCAGGGCGGCCGCCACGTGTCGGCGTTCCGGAGCGACCGCCGCCGCTTCGACAACGAAGGAGATCTCCTGACGGATGTCCTGCGAAAGGACGTCCATCATCCGCTTCCACTCACCGGCAAGGGCGGGCTCTCTCCACGGTGCCGGCCGGTCGTCGGATTCGGTCAGATGCAGCGCGACGACGGCGGGGACGCGCTGGATAGCGCGGAAGAGGCGCTGATCGGAATCGCTGTTCTCCTGGGGTTCACTGAAGAGAAGATCCAGCGCGATCGCGCCCGCTCCCGCTTCGGCCAACTCGTCGATCGCGTCGGCCAGGGTTGCGCGGTCCCACGGCCAGCGCCCCACGGCCTTGAGCGCCCCATCGTCGATATCGACGTGCACGATATCCCGGCTCATCGCCCGGTCCGCGCGGGGAGCGTGTACAAACCGCATGTTGATGGACCAGCGTTCCCAGGGAGAGTCGCGATCCGAGCCCGACCAGACCTCGATCGTCAGCAGTGCTGCGGTCAGAAGCAGACCGACGGCCAACGTCAACGGAGTCGCGCGGGGCATGGCGGTCCATCATACGTTCTGGTCTGCGTTCCGGCGTCCGCTGCGGCGGCAAAGCGGCGGGGCGCTACCCTCGCGCAGCGGGAAAGGCCCGCCGATCGCGGGATCGAGTCGCGCCGGACCGACCGGGGTCACCGCCGATCACTGGGGCAGATCGAGATTGTCGAGAATGTACTGCTCGAACGCGCCGGACTGGAACTGCTCGCTCAGCGCGTCACCGAAGATGTTGACGCAGAGATTGACCTGTTCCTGGTTGCTGGCGATCGACTGGCAGAAGGTGATGATCTCGTCGAAGATCCCGATCCAGTCCGACTCGGTGTAGGTTTCCGATGCATCACAGATCGCCATGATGTTATCGAAGGCCTGCCCGAACTCCTGCGGAACCGTGGTGATCAGTTCCGCTTGAATCAGGCCGGACTCAAACGATTCAAAGGTCTGCCCGAGTTGCTGGCAGACGAATCCGACGATCAGCGTGAAGAGCTCGCCATTGAAGGTTGGCAGATCGATCGGCACAAAGCCATCGACGGGCGGGGAATCAGCCGGTCCGGTCAGTACGGGAAGGTTGAGCGTATCCTGGACCGAGGCGAGCGTGACATCGACCTGGCGCAGATCGACAATCGGGTTGCGCTCAAACGCATCGGCCAGCGCGTCCACCATCTCGGCATCTTCCATCGCGGCGGTGAAGGCGGCGGGCGGGCCGACGGTCTGGAACAGGGCGGCCAGGACCGGGTTCTGCTGCCGGTCACTGGAGATGGCGGCCCCGGAGAGGAGGACCGTGACCCGGGAGAGGAAGTAGGTCAGCTCGATCGAAGCCATCTCGTTGGTTCGGGCCGCGACGACCTGCGTCCCGTCAAGTCCGCCGTAGCGCAGGCCGAAACCGGTGCCCCGGACGGCGAGGGTCGTGGAGGGCGAGGTGACGGTGAAGTCGTTTCTCAGGCCGATCTCATCGACCTTGAAGTCAGCGCGGCCGCGCTCGATCCCGGCCCGGGTGCGCAGCGTCGCTCCTTCCTGCACGATCTCCGGCAGACTCAGGCGGGTGTTGCGATCGATCTGGACGGTCGCGTTCTTTCCGACGCGCAACGTCAGCCGCGCCCGCCCGCCGGTTCGGATCATCGCGCCGGGACTCAAGACGTCGTCGATCTCCGCGTTTCGCCAGGGTGACTCCGCGTCCTCGCGCCACTGCGCGCGGCCGGTAACGTTCATGACCACCGCCTGCAGGACGCGCTGCTCTCCTTCCTCCAGCGGCTCGGCGATCGCGCGGGCTTCCGCGCTCAACGCCTCCGCGGCCCGAAGCACTTCCTCGGCAAGCTCGCCCATCTCCCGCACGGTCGGCGGGTCCACGGTCGCGGCGGTCTCATCGGCGGCCTCATCGTCAGCCGCGGGATCCGGCGCGACGTTGGCATGCGCGAGCGTGGCGGCGCCGAGAATGCATGCGCACCAGGTGAGCCCTTGCCATCGTTTGGTCAGATGTTTCATGTCGTCATTCCTTCTCCGTGCGAGCAGTTTCGAACCATCGGCTTCGAGCAACCGGAAGTGATCATGCCCGCGCTCCACAACAGGCTTCCTAGAGAATACGCAGCCGGGTCGCAACGGATCGGCCGGTCAGCCGGTTTCAGCCGAGTTCTTCCGTGGCGCCCGCGGCCTCGTCGATCCGGGGGCGGGCGTCGGTCCGGCTCCCGTTTTCCCGGCGGGCTTCGCGGGCCTGTTCTGCCCGCCTGAAATCCTGCCGTTCCTGGACCCGGGATAACAGGTCAATGAACTCCAGGCCGGTCATCGACTGGTTCTCGGTCCTTCGCGGAAGAATCCGCCTAAAAACCAGTTCGCGCGTGGCGTATCGGGGTGACGGGCCGAAGAGGCGCATCGTCACCCCCCCTTTGATCTCGAGAATGTCGCAGACCGCGACCGCGATCATGCCGACCCGGGCCGACTCGTTCGCGGGAAGGTCCCGGTCCGAACTCACCCAGCCGCGCTCCCGCGCGGCGGCGAGCTGCTCCTCGTAGACCTCCGGGACCCCGGCCTGATCTGCCGCCATGAGCAGCCCGAAGAGGGCATCGTGGTTGGTCACCACCCGCCGGCGTTCGAGACCATCGAGAAAATCGAGTTCATCGTCCGGCGAGCCGTAGGTCTCCGCGACCGAATCCGGCGCGACGGTGCGTTCCATGGCGCACCCGCCGGTCAGCAGCAGAATCAAGCTCACGATCATGACGGGAATCAGGAGACGGGCGATCGGTTCAGAATGCATAGGTCACCCCCGCGTAGAAGAAGTGGCGTGGATCGTCCTCGCCGCTCGGCATCGCGCTGCCGGGCAGGAACAGACCGTACCGGAGCGACAGACTGACATCAGAGGTCACGCGCCAATCGACGAAGAAGTCCACCTCGCCTCCCACGAAGCGGGATTCGTCCGTCGTGCGCACGCTCAAGGGGGCATCCCGGTCGGCCTTGGCGAAGATGAAACCGCTCATGCCGACCCGGAGCCAGTCGCCGCGCTGGGCGGAGGGGAAGGGCGAGGTGCTGTAGGTCAGTCGGAAGGAGAGCAGGTTGCTGACATCCGGCGCGAGCGCCAGACCGGTATTGACATAGCCGAGCGAGTTGAACGCCCGGTCGGTCGTGCCGGGCTGGTTGCCGCCGAAGGTCTCACCCGGCCGCACACGGTCGGAGTCGCCCGACCCGCCGATGAACTCGAAGTCGATCCGCGTGTCGTTGGCATCCCGCGCCAGCCAGGATGCGCCGAGGAGGCCCGCCCACGCACGAATCGGCTCCTCCGTCTGCTCCACCTGGGCGCCGGTTGCCGGGTCGAACGAGTTGCTCAGCCCCCGCCCGCGCTGGTGAACGACTTCGGCCCGGTAGCGCACCTGCGGCCCGAGGTTGCCGCGAACTCCCAGCCCGTAGTACTCCGAGTCGTAGTTGAAGTCCGTCGGGAACGAGCCGATCGGCGTATTGAACGTTCGAAAATCGTCATTGCGATCGCGCTGAACCAGCGCGAAGCCGTACGGCCGGAAGTTCGGGTTGCCGCGGTACTCAAGCAGACCGCCGAAGAAGCGGCGCTTGGTATTGCGGTCAAAGTCAGGGCGGGTCCCGTCGAAGTCGACCGTGCTTGATCGCGGCGTGACGCCGGCAATGCCGGCAAGACCGAAGTCAAACGCTTCCAGATCGACAAGGGCGGCGTACATCTCGTTACTGAGGGTCAGTCCCGAACCCCAGGTCACGAACTGACGGCCGACGCGAAGAGTGAAGTTGTGATCGAGCCGCTCGCCGGTCCGGGCGCGATGCAGGCCGCGCAGATCGAACTGGTACCAGTAGCGGTCGCCGATCGGCGTCACGAAACGATCACCCCGGCCGTCGAAGCTGTCGCCGGAGTTGAAGTCGTTGTACCGGAACCGGAGCCGGCCGAAGAAGCGGTGCGCCCCGTCGAGATCGAGTTGCGCGTAGAGCATTCCGTCGGTCTGCCGCAGGATGCGGGTGCTTCCGGTCGCATCGTCAATGGCGAAGAAACCGAACCGAATCGACCCGCCCACATCGAGCTGCATGCGTTCGGAGACCGGCTGGTCGGCCGGCACGGAGAGGCGAAGCTGGGTATCGATCTCACGCAGCTGCTGCTCGAGCTGGCGCAGCCCGGTCTGATCGGGCGTCATCTGCGCGGTGGCCGGGCGAGCCGCCCCGAGCGCCAGGAGGAGAAGTATCGGCAACATTCGCCTCTTCGGCTGAATGCTTCGGATCAGTTGCATCACGGCGTCTCTCGCTTTTTTCGTCGTGTGGATGGGTGGCCACTTCCGAACCGTCGCGGATCAGTGCGGCATACCTTGTCAGATCGGGTGCGGGCTGTCAATCATTCGCCCGATGCTCCGTGGCTCTTGCGGCCCCGTCGCGCGGCGCCCGGTTCACCGCGACGCCCCCGAGAGCAGATCATCCGATATGCTCTTCACGAGTCGAACCCACGTGAGCCCCAATCCCGGAACGGTGCGGACCATGGAACTTCTCATTCTCGGCGTCGGTGACGCGTTTACGCGCAAGCACTTTGGCAGCAGCGGACTTCTGCGCTCCGACTCGGGGCTGGTGCTGATTGACTGCCCCGATCCGATTCATCGCGTGATCGCCGAGGCGAGTCGCCGGGCCGGATGGCAGGTCGATGCCCACGACATTCACGACATCGTCCTCACGCACCTGCACGGCGACCACTGCAACGGGCTGGAATCGTTCGGGTTCCTCCGCCGAATGACCCGCGCCCAGGGCGGTGACCTTCCCCTCCCGCGCATCCACTGCCCCCAGCCGGTCGCGGACCGCCTCTGGGAACGCCTCGCGCCGGCGATGGACTCCCCCATGGCCGATGGGCGCCGGAGCACCCTGGCGGACTACTTCGAGGTGCAACTGCTCGACCCCGACGAGCCGCGCGAGATTGCCGGCATCGAGGTGTCCTGCCGATTTACCAGACACCCGATTCCGACGATCGGTCTGCGCTTCCGGGATCAGGAACGAATCATCGGCTGGTCGGGGGACACGCCGTTTGAAGGTGACCATGTCGATTGGCTGAGCGCGGCCGGTCTCGTCGTGCACGAATGCAATCGGGGGCCCGCGCATACGCCGATCGAAGAACTGGAGGATCTGCCGCAGGATCTCCGCCGGCGGATCCACCTCATCCACCTGCCCGATGATTTCGATCCGACTTCCACGAGCATGCATGTCCTGCGGCCGGGTGACGTGCTGCCACAGCCGAATTAGCGCAACGTAAATATTTTCTTCATCCGTCCCGCTCGCCTACAGTCTTAGGATGCCGCTGACGTTGAAATCCCGCGGGATCGCAGCCGCCGTGCGGCTCGGACCGGCGCGACTCAGGAGCAGCAGCGGTGACGCAATCCATGGCCGAAACACTGATCTCGTTTGACGAAATGGGGTTTCGCGGCAGTTCGGTGCCCTCGGAATCAGAGCTCCGCCCGAGCGGGGCCGGCCCGGTGGATATCGCCCGGTATCCCGGCCGGCTGATCGTCGTCGAGGGGACGGATGGCGCCGGCCGATCGACGCAGATGGCGCTGCTTCGCGAATGGCTGGAGGCGCGCGGATACGGCGTGGCGCATACCGCGCTGACGCGTTCCCGGCTGGTGGGTGAAGGCCTGCGCAAGGCCAAACAGGGGCACACGCTGGGCCGGCAGACGATGGACCTGTTCTACGCGACCGATTTTGCCGATCGCATGGAAAACCAGATCCTGCCCGCCCTTCGAGCCGGCTTCGTCGTTCTCACCGACCGGTACATCTATTCGGCGATGGCGCGATCGATCGCCCGGGGAGGCGACGCGGAGTGGATACGGCAGGTCTATGCCTTCGCCCCGGCGCCACATGCCATCTTTTATCTGAAGATTGACGTGGAACACCTGACCCCGCGGGTGCTCGCCAAGGGCGGGTTCGATTACTGGGAGTCCGGCCTGGACTGCCAGGAGGAGACGGATACCTACGAGTCCTTCGTGCGCTACCAGACGCGACTGCTCAGGATCTTTGATGAGCTTGCCGCAACTCGGGAGTTCACGGTGATCGACGCGAACCGGGACGTGCTTCCGGTTTTTCGAGATCTCAAAGCCGGTGTCAGCGAGGTGGTCTCGAGCATGCAGGGAGGCACCGCGTGAAAGTTCCCAGAGCCCCGGGAAAGTGGGTGGACGATCTGGACGCGTCCATGCCGGTCACCGAAGCCGCTGAACGCGTGCTCTCGGTCCGGCTCGACGGCATCTGTACGATGCTGCCGCTTGCCCGCGATGGCGACGGGGACCATCCCCGGGTCATCCACCAGCTGCGCGTCTCGACGCGGCGCTACGAAGCGGCGCTCATGGTCTTTCGGCCGTGCCTGCGTGAGAAGAAGTATCGGAGGATGCGCAAGCATGTCCGCCGGATTCGCCGCGCGGCGGGCGGCGCGCGACTCTGCGATGTTCATGCGGGAATCTTCGCCGGCGAGGTTGATCGGGCGGAGCAGCACGAACAGGAAGCCCTTCAGTATGTCCTGCAGCGCATTCTCGATGAACGCGGCGAAGCGCAGGAAGACGTGGACAAGGTCACCCGGCGCTACCGGGGCAGTCGACTGAGTCGCAAGCACCGCAGATTGATCAAGGGCCTCTCGTCACCCGGCCCGGATGACGTGCCGCCCTCATCGCCGCAGGCCGAAACGACCCTGCATGATCTGGCGCGAATTGAACTCGGTCGCCTGGTTGATCGCACGGAGTCCGCCGGCCGCGACGATCTCTCCATCGTCACGAATCTCCATGAACTGCGCATCAAGATCAAGCGGCTGCGCTACGGCATGGAGCTGTTTGCTTCCTGCTTCGGCCCTTCCTTCCGCCAGGAGGTCTACCCGCGCGTTGAAGCGTTGCAGGAACGCCTGGGCGACATCAACGATACGTCGGAAATCATCGATCAGCTCAATCGCTACGCCGATGAACTGGCCGAAGGCCGGAAACCCGCCCTCCGCGCCCTGCGTCAGGTGGAGGATCACGAGATCACGCAGATGATCTCGCAGTTGGAGAGCCTGCGCAGCCGTTTCGAGCGTCACCAGGCCGATCACGTCAAGACGTTCCGGGCGTGGTTCGGTGAGTTCGGGCTCGATGAGTTGCTGGGTGATCTTCGCCGTCTTCTTTCGCCGGACGCATCTCCGGATCCCGGCGCGG
This sequence comes from Phycisphaerales bacterium, assembly GCA_007125255.1. Lineage (GTDB taxonomy): Bacteria > Planctomycetota > Phycisphaerae > Phycisphaerales > SM1A02 > SKZB01. The sequence goes on along the minus strand of SLDM01000210.1, from coordinate 5,342 downwards.
AACCAGGTCCTTCGGGCCGCAACGGGTCCGCCGGCGGCGCCACTTCCCTGGCCTCTTCTTCCGCGCGTGCCGGTGAGAAGAAGGATGATCCGTGATGAACGCATTGTCCGCGGAACCGGTCGAGACCGCTCAGCGCCTTGCTGCGATCGATATCGGCACCAACAGCGTCCGGCTGATCGTGGTCGAAGTTGCCGAGGACGGGCGCTACCGCATGATCGACGACGAGAAGGAGGTCACGCGGCTGGGGCGGGGACTGAACGAAACCGGCAACCTCCAACCGGACGCGATGGACCAGACCGTCGAGGTCGTGGCCCGCATGCGGGAGATCGCGGAAGGGTACGGCATTGTCCGGGTGCGGGCCGTGGGCACGTCCGCCGTTCGCGAAGCCCGCAACCGGGATGAGTTCGTCAAACTGCTCGAGGATCGGGCCGGTCTGACTCCCGAAGTGATCACCGCGGAGGAGGAAGCGCGCCTTGCGTTCCTGAGCGTGAGCCATGCCTTTGACCTTCGGCCGTTCGGCGCCGCGGCGGTGGTCGACATCGGAGGGGGAAGCACCGAGGTCGTTCTGACCGCGGGCGGCGTCATCGAACAGATCGGGACGCTGCCGATCGGTGCGGTCCGGCTGACCGAGCAGCTCGAAAGCGGAACGGAACCGCTGGAGGTGCGCCTCAAGGGCCTTCGGCGCAGTATCTCGCGGATGATCAAGGCGGGGCTCGGCAAACCCGACGTCAAACCGCAGATCATGTTCGGAACCGGCGGAACCTTCACCGCGCTCGCCAACCTCTCCTTCCAGAAAAACAGCATCGCCCCGCAGGGCGATACGCATCCCTTCACCCTCCGGGGATACGAAATCAAGCGTTCGGAGATCCGGCACATCTTTCGCTGGCTCAGCGCCATGCCCGTGCGGGAACGAGCCCGGATCCCCGGACTCAGCCCGGATCGCGCGGAGATCATCGTGGCCGGGATCGCGATCATCGAGCGGCTCATGAAGTACCTTGGCGTCAACACGCTCCGGGTTCACGATCGCGGTATTCGCGACGGGCTGATCCTGGAAACGATTCAGGAGATGGTTCCCCGGGCCGAGCCGGTCGGAGCGCTTCCGGCGGATCGCGCCCGCACCGCCCGTCAGTTCGCCGCGGCATGCAAGTACGATGAGCCGCACAGTGAACACGTCGCTCGGTTGACCCTTTCGATCTTCGACCAGCTGGTCGAAGCCCTCGATGCACCTTCGGCGCCGTGGGCCCAATCCGAAGCCCGGGAACTGCTTCACGTCGCCGCGATCCTGCACGATATCGGGTACTACATCAACTACGCCCGGCACCACAAGCACTCGTATCACCTGATCATGCACAGCGATCTGCCCGGCTTCACGCACCGGGAGCTGGAACTGGTCGCCAACATCGCCCGCTACCATCGCCGGGCCCGTCCGAAACGAAAGCACATGAACTTCGTGAAACTGAACGCCGAGGAACGCGGGCTCGTCAAAGCCCTGGTGGCCATTCTGCGTCTGGCGGACGGGCTGGACCGGGCGCACTCGCAATTCGTACAAAGCGTGCGCGTTGAAGTGAAGTCCGCCACCGCCTGGTTCTTTGTCGCCGCGGAGACCGATCCGGTCGTGGACATCTGGGGCGCGTCGCGCAAGAGCCGTCTGTTTGAACGCGTTTTCGGGCTGGATTGCCGCTTCGAATGGGAAGCGGTTGCCGGCACGGGATCAGCCCCGGCCCGCGCATCCGGTCCCCGTCCCCGCGCCAGCGCCAGCGAAGAGTCTCCGTAAACGTTGACGCCACCAGGTCACCCGCGCAGAAATGCCGGGGCCACTCACCCAGCGGAATCGTCCCCCATGACGCACGTAAGCCAGGAATTTGAACAGTACGCGAACCTCGGCGATCTGCCCGGCAAGCTCATTGTCGTGGAAGGGATTGACGGCTCGGGAAAGAGTACCCAGCTCGATCTCCTGGAGAAGTGGCTCTCCTCGCAGGGTTACAGCGTGTACTTCAGCGCATGGAACTCTTCGCCGCTGGTTCGCGAGACCACCGGCTACGGCAAGGCCAAGCGTCTGCTCAGTCCCATGACGTTCAGTCTGATTCACACCGCCGACTTCGCCGATCGCCTGGAACGGACCATCCTGCCCCCGCTGCGCGCGGGCGCGATCGTGCTCGCGGACCGTTACATCTACACCGCGTTCGCCCGCGACGTGGCCCGCGGAATTGACCCGACGTACGTGCGGCGCAACTATCGCTTCGCACCCCGGCCGACCGTCGCCTTCTACTTCCGCGTGCCGCTGCAGGAAGCGCTGAGCCGGATCCTTTCCGGCCGACCGGAACTGAAATATTACGAAGCCGGCATGGACCTCGGGCTGAGCGAGGATCCCTACAAGAGCTTTGAACTGTTCCAGGGTCGCATTCTCGAACAGTACGATCAGATGACGAGTGAATACGACCTCAAGGTGATCGACGCCACGCTCCCGATCGCCCAGCAGCAGGCGATGATGAGAGAACGGGTCCGCCCGCACCTGGAAGGGGTGCTGAAGAACCCGGTCATGCCGCACGCCGAGGTTTTCCGGGAGGAGGGGCTGGTCGGACGGTACATCGGCGAACTCGCCGGCGACTGGCGTCACGAATAACCGCTTTGGACGGGGAGATCGCAGGCTCGCGCGGGGGCGGGGGGGCAACGGCCGGACCGATCAACCGGAACGCCCCGGGCGATCCAAGACTAGCCCGGACTAGCCCGGACTAGCCCGGACAGGGCGCGAGTTCCAGATTACGACAATCGGACCCGCACAGGCGGGTCCGATTGCGCATTCAAGCGACCCCAAGGGGATTCGAACCCCTGTTCCCAGGATGAAAACCTGGTGTCCTGGACCTGACTAGACGATGGGGTCCCGAACGAGAGGAACATCGTACGCATTTTTTTGGTCCGGGCAAGTGGCTCAGCTTCAGTTTCGGCTCAGTCCGGCACAAAATCAGGCCGATAGGACCGATATGAGCACTCCACGCCTCCGACTGCAACGTGTTCTGACGATCCTGGCCTGCGGCGTCGCCTTCATCGCCATGGCCAGCGTCTTTGTGCCTTTCGACTCCCAGGGCGTGCCGAGCTTCCCTCCGGATGCCGAGAACGACGTGCATCCTGAAGGGGAGTTCGCGTCCGTCGATCCCCACGATGGCCTCGCCCGGATCGGCACGCTGGAAGACTCCTGCTACCTGGTGAAGATCTACGCGACAGCGCGGGAGCCGCGATACTCGATCTACGATCGTATTGATGGCCGCGAGCTCGGTGTTCTCTTGAGCGAGGAACAGGTCAGCGAGTGGTTTCCCGAGATCCCGCTCCGCGACGCGGAGTTCGAGGCGCCGAAGAAGTACATGCTCGTGCCGCTTCACGATCACCGCCATCCGTAACTCGCTGCGTGTATGGCCATGTGTATGGCCACGTCCAGGGCCAACCGAAAGCGGCCCGTCCCGCGCGAAAATCATCCCGCCCTCCGCCGCTCGCGATGGATGGCAATGCGATACGCTGCAGAGCCATGCCAGCCCCCTCACGGCGAGCCGCTCGCTGCGATGCAATTCTGATCTGCCCCTTGCGCCATGAGTGGCGCGCGATCCGCCGCGCGGTTCCCGGTTCGGCCGCTTGCGTCCTCTGCACCGGTCCGGGGAGCAGGGGGATGGCGCGTGCCGCGGTGATGATCGAAGAAGCGGCTCCGGCCGGATCACCCGGCGCGCCGCTGGTTCTGGTGGGCCTTGCCGGCGCGCTGACCGAGGCTCACCACGTGGGCGATGTCCTCCGCATCGATCGTGTCATCGACGCCGAGGGTGCACCCCATACCCCGTCGTGGAACGATCCGTTCGCGGATCTCCCGGCCGCCTCACTGACGACCTCGGCCGGGGCTCTCAGCACGCGCGGCGAGCGTGACCGCCTCCACCGATCGACCGGCGCCACCCTGGTGGATCAGGAAGCCGCGTCGTTTGTCGCCCTGGCCGAGCGTACCCGGCGGCCATGGGCGATCATCCGGGCGGTCAGTGACGGGGTCGAGGATCGACTACCCGCCGGCATCGACGGCTGGATCGATGGGTCGGGTCAGGTCCGGCCGCTGCGAATCATGGCGGCGTGTCTGAAGCGGCCGATGACGATTCGCTCGCTGCTTCGGTTGCGGCGAACCAGCGACCAGGCGCTCCAGGCTCTGACCGGATCTCTCCGGCACGCTCTTGATCGGCGCACGCCGTAAACGAGCGGTCCCGGTCGGGGCCAGGCAATCCGGCGAAGCACCTGAAAAAACGCCCGCGCCCCCAACCCCCCAAAAAACGAAGTGGTCCGCCTTGCTCTTGAAAGCAAAGCGGACCGATCCTTCTCCTCGTCCTTCCTTCTCCTCGTCCTTCTTCTTCCTTCGCCACCTTTTCCGTTTCAGACGAACCAACCAATACAACGGCAGGCAGCATCCCTTCCGGCGAACGTCGTCCTGTCCCTCTCCCGGTACTTCACCTCCCGGCGAAGAATCGCGATCGGGACAGACCAGCCAAGAGCCTGCGACATGCCTCCACCACCGGGAGGCCGAGGGAGCACTCCACTCACGGCGGAAGAGCTCCTGAAGGGGTGTTCGGCCAAGCAAGAGGGAGACCGGAGTGAAAAGCACTCCTGCCGGGGCTGATGAACGAACTCGTCCGAGGAACCACCCGAGGAGGCACCGCCTTGCGATGCAGACTCCACAGCGATGCCGGATTGAATTCGATCGATCCGCTGACCCTCGCCGACGCACGCACCAACTCAACGCCGATTGGAAACCCGAAATGGAAGTTCAAGCTGGCTGATCACGCTCGACCAGGCACCCACCAGACCATTTCGGGCCTCTGCTTCAGACTCGTCATGCACTTTTCAACGGATCTCCCTGGGAGTCCCAAAGATGTCCCGTGCATGCCCTCCGTTCGCTGATTGCATGTCGCGGCCACGTCGCGGTAGCCCGTCGTGATTCAGTGCGGGAGGGAACCACGACGAGAGGATTTTACCACAAGATTGCGGACGCGCAAAAGCGAATTGTCAAGTTATCCACATTGCCGGAGCATGGTCCGGCGACCGGTCCGGCAGCCGAAGTGGTTGCCGGATCGCGAGCACTTCAGCGTTCTCACCGGCGGAAATTCTTTCGGGTCAATGCCTTGCGGAGAAGTCCCCTGCTCACCCGCGGCGCGGTGGTCGCCCCGCCGGCCCTCGGATCGATGACGCCTGATGACAACAGAAAATTTTCCCTCCGCCGCACGATGCCCCCCCACCCCCCCCGCCCCGGCTCGTCATGTCCGGCACACGGGCCCGGCGGGGGCGACCGGGCCGGAAGGGACGCCCTCGCCTTCGCCCCTTCG
>SLDM01000267.1 GCA_007125255.1 Phycisphaerales bacterium | reverse complement strand
GGACTCGACTGCGGATTGATGATGCTCAGCGCGTTGACCACGATCGGCAGTGTGATGAGCGTGATCAGGATGGTGAAGCGGCGGATCGTCCGCCGTGTGTTGGGAACCTCCGGCCGCCCGAGCCGCGCCCAGTACCACATCAGCGCGAGGGCGAGAACGATCGTGATCGGCACCGTGATGACTGGCGGAACGAGGACCGCGGCGAGGCTCATGACCGACATCATCATCATGCCTGCGGACTCCGCAAGCCGGCGAAGAGCGGTCCGAGCCGCCGCATCGGCAGGCCCATGACCGTCGCCGGATCACCCTCACAGGCGATTCTCCAGCCCGCTTCCACCCGTTCGGCCAGATTGTACGCACCGGCCTTGCCGCGCCACTGGTCGCTGTCGAGGTACGCCTCGACGGCATCGTCGGAAACCGGCCCCATCCGCACCGTCGCCGCATCGACCAGAAGCACCCGCCGCGACGACCGGGGATCGAAGAAGCACACCCCGGTGATCGTGCGGTGGACGGCGCCTCGCAGACGGTGAATCATCCGCCGGGCCTCGGCCCGGTCGCGCGGCTGGCCGAGCAGTTCCTCGCCATGCGCGCAGATCGTATCGGCGGCCATGATCGTTCCGGACAGCGCTTCCCCCGCGTCCTGCGCCCGTTCGGCCACACGCCGGGCCTTGAACCAGGCGAGGGCGGCGACCCATTGCTCGGGCGGAACGCGCCCCGGCCGCAGAACGCCGTCATCCAGATCGGCCGGGCGCACCCGGACCTGCACCCCCGCCTTCCCGAGCATCTCAGCCCGGCGGGGAGAGCGGCTGGCCAGAATCAGCGGCGGCCTGAGCGGGATCATCCGGCCGGCTCCTCTCCGGCGAGTCGGCCGCCGGCCGCGGCGGTCGGGTGCGGCGCGGCCCTTCCCTCGTGGTGGGCCAGCACCTGATCCACCCGCTGCAGGACCGCGCTGGTCGAGATCACCCGCATGAGCCGGTCGCCGATCTTGGGATCGCGGTAGTGAACAATCTCACCGGGCTTCGGCGCAAAGCCGCGCAGGCTCGAGAGCGGCCGGTCGTACGGCCCGACGGTGCGGGGATCGGTCGGGCCGAAGAGCCCGAGACTCGGTCGGTCGAAACCGACCGCCATGTGCAGCGGGGCGGAATCGTTGGCGATGACCAGGTCCGCGCCGGCAATCACCGCCAGCGTCCGGGCGAGATCGGCCCGGCCGATCAGATTGACCAGCGGCATTTCCGGGTGGTCGCGATCCGGCAGAATCGGCTTGACCTGGTCGAGTTCGCCCGGCGCGCCGATGAGCATGATGCGCCCGAAGCCGCGCTGAAGAAGCGGTTTGATAAGTTCGCCCCACCGCTCGATCGGCCAGCGTTTGCTGGGCCAGCGCGACGTCGGCGCGATGACGGCGTACGGTTCATCCAGCGGGCCGAGCTGCCGCCGGAACTCGGTCCACCAGTCGCGGGCGGCGGGCTCGACGTACAACCGCATGTCCCGAGCGAGGGGGATTCCCAGGGGTTCGAGCAGCATCAGCATGCGATCAACGGTGTGAACGGGCATGGCGTCGTCGGCGGGTGGAGCCTGGTGGCGCACGGTGTAGCCGAGCCAGCCGAACTCACGCGCTTCGCGCGGACCGATGCGAATCGGCGCCCGGGTGCGCCATGCCATGAACCCGCTCCGGCCCAGTCCCTGCGCGTCGATGACCACGTCGTACTCGCGCTCGCGCAGACGGCCCATCCACCGGCGAAACTCGGTGAACACCGCGGCGTCCCGGTACCAGCGCGCAAACCGCTGCCGGGGAAATGGAATGAACGTATCCACTGCCGGATGCGTACGAACCGCGGGCAGGAACTCCTCCTGAACGATCCAGTCGATCCCGCTGTCCGGCCAGGCGGCGTGGAGGCTGGCGAGGACCGGAACGGTTCGGCAGACATCGCCCAGCGCGCTGGGACGAATGAGCAGGATTCGCCTGGGCGGCGATTCCGGCCGGGCCACCGGCCGGCGTCCATGACTTTCCGAAGAGAATTGCAGCAAAATTCGAATCCGTTGACGGCGTTCGGGAGGATATATGATACGACGACCCGGAATGCGCTGGAGTTCACGGTTGGGTCACGCGTCCGAGAATACCGCCGGATCGACCCAACGACCGTCGACACTCGTGGTGTTCGACGAGAGGACCTCGTCGCCGGCGGACGCGATCGGCATCCGGTTTTGATCATCCGTTCGATCTGCCCGATCCGCCATGCCGATGTGCAAAGGTTGACAGCCCCCCGCCTTCATCGCGATAGTCTGTCGTTCCGGGCCAGTCGTTCCGGATTCGTGTTCTGATGGAGTGGTTCTGATGGAATCGCCCCTCCCTCCGATTGGCCGCCGACCGTGCCGATGTGTGAGCACAAGTTGACCTGATCCATGTCTCACTCCACCCCCGAACATTCCGCCAAGCGGCCGCCGGATGATGATCCGGAACCCCTGTCGCTGGCCGAGGAGAACGAAGGTTCGACCGACCCGGTGGGCGGAGGGGAATCCTCGTCGTCGACCTCTTCGAAGAAGAAGAGCTCTCCGGATGGCGGATCCGGCTCGAGCCGAAGCCCCGAGGCCAGTTCCGGCTCCTCCTCCACGGCGACCGGACAGACCTCTACCGGCGGGTTTGAAACGATGCTCGGCAAACTGGTCGTCACCTCCGGCCTGGTCACGCCCGATGAAATCGAACTGTGCAACTCCCTGCTCCGCGAATCGCAGTCTGAAGACAGTGAATCCAGCTCGACGCCCCGGACGCTCGCGGATCTGCTGATCGAAAACGAGTTTCTCACTCCGCGGCAGCTCGAGCGGATGCGCGGTGACTTCGAAGCCAAGAAATCCAGCCAGCGCATTCCGGGGTACAAGATCATCAAGAAGCTCGGCTCCGGCGCGATGGCCACGGTCTTCCTCGCGAAACAGATCAGTCTCGACCGCCACGTCGCCGTCAAAGTCCTGCCGAAGAAATTCTCTGACAACAAGAAGTTCATTGAGCGCTTCTACAAGGAAGGCCGCGCGGCGGCGCAGCTCAACCATCCGAACATCGTCGGCGCCTACGACGTCGGCAACGCGGGGGAACACCACTACTTCGTCATGGAGTACGTGGACGGGGAAACCGTGTACGACTGCGTTGCGGCTCACAAGCGGATGGCTGAAAAGGACGCGATCGAGATCATCCGTCAGACGGCCGAGGCCCTGAAGCACGCGCACGAGAAGGGCTTCATTCACCGCGACATCAAGCCCAAGAACATCATGATCAAGAAGAACGGCGTGGTGAAGCTGGCCGACCTCGGGCTGGCCCGCGCGATGACCGATGTGCAGGCGGCCAAGGCCGAAGCCGGTCGCGCCTACGGCACGCCGTACTACATCAGCCCGGAACAGATCCGGGGCGAGGTCAGGATCGGCCCGCCGGCGGATATCTACGGCCTCGGCGCCACGTTCTACCACATGGTCACCGGGCGCGTGCCGTTCGAGGGCAAGAACCCCTCGGCGGTCATGCACAAGCATCTCAAGAACGAACTGACTCCCCCGGATCACCTGAATCCGAAGCTCTCGGCGGGGTGCGCTCAGGTCATCGAAATGATGCTCGCCAAGAGTTCCAAGGCGCGGTACCAGAACGCCGGCGACCTTCTTGAGGACCTCGCCCTGATCGCCAAGGGCGAAACGCCGCACTACGCGAACAAGGGACTCGGCATGTCGGGTGTTTCGACGCAGATCATTGAATCGGCGCCGAAGACCTCCTCGACCATCACGACGGCCGCCGCGACCTCGGGCAAGCAGGAAGCGAGCCCGATCAACATGCTGCTGCTGGTTCTGCTGGTGATCAGCCTCGTCGCCAACGGCCTGCTCGTCCTGCTGCTGGTGCTCAATTGATCACCGGCGGCAGATGCCGCTCAGAACACAAACCCTCTTCTCCCGCATCAACCACCGGTTGAGGCGACTCTCCGCCGGGGGAGCGATATCGTCGGGTTCGCCCCCGATCGCTGCTGCTGCTCCG
>SLDM01000362.1 GCA_007125255.1 Phycisphaerales bacterium | reverse complement strand
TCCGTGCTGGTGGGCACGCATATCCTTTAGCAGCGAAACAAGCGACCAAACACCTCGCTTAGGATATCCGTGCTGGTGGGCACGCATATCCTTTAGCAGCGAAACAAGCGACCAAACACCTCGCTTAGGATCGTCGAGAGAGTAGGCATCGTCGGCAAGACGCCGGACTGCGGCCATCTGGTTCCGAAAGAAACACCTGTCGAAGAGTTCGTGGACCATGGAGTTGACTTTGATCGCATCATCTTCATCGCGAGGAGCCATGCCCCGTGCAGTGTTTACCATTTCGAAGACGGTTGCGTCCCAAGCCATCCAACTCAGTTGCCGACAAATCGCGTTGGGGTCGCTACCTCTGAGCGATTCGAGCCATTGCGGCCTCTTCTCCGAATAGGGTGAAAGGGTTTTGCCTGCGGTTTTCTTCATCTGATGCTTACTACTGTACCCCTTAAGACAGCCAGTGCGCTCATCGATGAGGGACACACCGAGCCACGCCAGCACCGGAATGAGCGCCGGCGCGATGAAGTTGCCGATCGGATCGTCTGCCAGCATGTGTGCTGCAAGCGCACAGGGAGCGTAACACCATACCTCAACGATGTCTTGCATCTCGCACGGCCGACTCCCTTCGGTCGCTGGCCGTGGCACCCCGCGGTCGTTGATCCAGCCATTGCACTCACCGGCGAACCCGCAGCAGCGATCGCAGTCGACCATCGATGAGCAGCACGCCGTAATGGGCGCGAGGGTGCGCACTCGCTCACTCGCCGATGTGGATGATCACACTGCGACGATGCGGCGAACTCCGGTGCTCCCAGAGGTAGATCCCCTGCCACGTTCCCAGCGCGAGCTTGCCGTCGATGATCGGAATGCCGAGGGAGGTATTCGTCAGCGCCGCCTTGATGTGTGAGGGCATGTCGTCCGGCCCCTCCGCGGTGTGGGTGTAGAGATCATCGTGCGGCGGGACGAGCCGGTTCAGCCATGCTTCCAAGTCCCGCCGGGCGGATGGATCGGCGTTCTCCTGGATCGTGAGACTCGCGGAGGTGTGACGGATGAAAATGGTACAGAGGCCGGAAGAGATTCCGGCGGCGGCGTCTCCTTCGGCGCTCGGCCCGGCGATCATCCCGTCGATCGCCGCGGCGATCTCCGCGGTGATCTCGTGCAGGCCGGGGCCGGGGGTCCGGATGGTGAGCGATCTGACCATGGCCGCTTCCTCCTCTTCGTCAACAGGTCCCGGTAGACTACCCGAGACGGTAAGGCCGAGATGAAGAGGCCCGAGGCAAAAGGGCCGAAGTGAAAAGGGCCTGAGACGAAAAAAGGAAAGTCCCATGGGCGCAAGCTGGCAGCGGCGAACCGACTTCTCGATTGAACTGCCCGATCAACCCGGCACGCTGGCGGCGCTCGCCGCCCGTTTCCGGCAGGCCGACGTCCACCTTCTGGGCTTGTGGGGATCGGGTGAAAGCACCGGACCGGCCACGTTCTACTGTGTTCCGGAGAGTCCGGAGCAGTTTCGCAACTTCATCGCCTCGACCGATCTCAAAGCGCGGGAGGGCAGCGCGTTCTACGTCGGCGGTGAGTCGCGCGGCGATGCCCTGGTGGAAACGCTCGACCGCATCGGGCAGGCGGGAATCAATCTTCACGCGATCCAGGGCCTCGCCCAGGATGGCGTCTTCGGCTGCTTCGTCTGGGCCGATGAAGAGGACTGGCCGGCCCTGGAGCGGCTGCTTTCGGAATGAGCTGAACTGGGTGCTTCAGGAGCGGCGAGTGTGACCGGCAGGGATGGGAGGTTCTTTGAATAGGCACGAACGCACGGAGGGGCGTGCCGGGGGCCCTTCAACAGGCTTGGGGGGGGCGTCGCCGCCAGCCCCCCACTCCTGAAGACAAGTCCCCCCGCGTGCAGTCATCGCATGAACGGGGTGCTCATTTCGGGCCCCCGGCCTCCGGGTCCGACGCGCTCCTTCTCCTGGCGAAGGAGTTCTGATATCGGCACCGTAAACTCTCCGGCCCAGCGCTGGTCCGCGTCCCAGAGCGCGAGGACGCGGTACGGCGTTCCCTGTACGCGGATGCTCCACCGCGCAAGCTCGCTCTCATCATCTTCAATCCCGGCCGGAAGGGTTCCCAGGTTGGTGGAGCCGTAGAGCCGGAGCGGCCCATCGCTGACCGAGCTCGTGACCGACAGGGTATCCCAGCGCGAGGCGATTATTCGCCGGCTCTCCTGAACGACATCGTCGTGCAGAAGGTCCACCGTCAGCGAGAGCGCCGTTCGGCCCAGGACGGGAATCCGCGCGATGTCCGGGTCAAGGTTGACGAACGCGGTCATTCGCGGTCCCTCATTCGTGTGCCACTCACGCAAGCCGGCCCCGAGCGAGGCGCGCACCGCCGCATCGAGTTCAGGATCAGAAACCGGCGGCACCGCCAGGTCAACCGTCTCCACGACCTCAACCTCAAAGGTCATCGTACCTTCCCAGATCACCCCCTCCTCTTCCTCCGGCATGTCCGGATCCAGCGCCCAGATGGACCGGCCGCGCTCAACCGCCACGTCGAACACGAGCGTATGACGGCCCGGCTCCAGCCTGCCCAGCATCTGGTACTTCGCATCGCGGTATCGCATGGCGGGAAACGTGCCGCTGAACGACTGGATCAACTCACCCACCTTCGCCGAACTCAGTGTGCCATCCCGCGGCTCCGCCCTGATCTGCGCGAGGCCGAGCCAGCGCGGCACCGCCATCGAGATCGCGAAGGGTTCATCCGCCGGCCATTTCGGCCGCACACAGATCGAGCGCGTATGAAGCAGCACGAAGCGCCACTGTTCGTCGCTCAGCGTCTCCTTCTTCAGTCGCCGCTCCATCTCGACCGACGCCGGATGCTCCCGGTCTTCCAGGGATCCCGGCTCACGAAAACGAATGGACACCTCGGTGTCCGCGGGCGGCAACAGAGGGAGCAGTTCATCCATCGACTTCTGCCCCAGCCCCGTGTCCTGTTCGCCCGCTTCACCATCACTCACATCATCTTCAACGACGCCACCCAGACAGAGATACATGATCGCAACGATGAAACAGGCAAACCGCATGGTCGATTCTCCTTGCTGATGAGCAGATATCCTACGTGATGCGCTCGACTCATCTCACCGGCAGAATGTCCAAAGTCGCGGCCGTGCTGCGATGCCCGCGAACGGCGAGAGCTGTACCACCGGTCACCGCCCTCTCTTCGTGATTCTTCAGATTCTTGCGCTCCCCCACCCCCCGATCTGCACAACCACGCTCCTGCGATACGGCGCGGTCCGGTGCTCCCGGAGGTCGATCCCCTGCCAGGCGCCCGGGGCGAGTCTTCCCTCCAGGATCGGAATGCCCGGGCAGGTGGCCGTCAGGGCCGCCCTGACGTGGCAGGGCATGTCGTCCGCCCCCCCCCCCCGCGCGGTGTGGGTGAAGATCGTCGTTCGGCGGAACCAGCCGGTTCAGTCACGCCTCCTGGTCCCGCCCGGCGATCGCGCCTGTTGTGATGGCCCGGGGGATTTCGTCCAGACCGGGGCCGGGGGGCTGGTGAGATTGGACTGAACTGAATCGAGCTGGACCGTCCCGGAGTTGACCCGCCGCATCGTCCGGCCCCGCCAGCCTCCGCCAGGGCCCATCCGCGCCCATTCGCCCCCCACCCGAGAGATGAGAGGAGATGACACCCCACCACTTCCACCCTATCGTTCCCCTATGAAAGTAAAAAAACTCCTCCAGCTCATGGTCCCCCTCGTGCTGATCCTGATGGTCGGCTTCGTGGTGGTCGGTTTCATGAACTTCACCTACACCGGTGAGTACGCCTTCACCGGCGCGCCGGATTTCCACCAGGCGACCGAGCGTGCCGAATCGAGCGGCAAGCCGCTGCTGGTCTTCGCCACCGCCGACTGGTGCGGCCCCTGCCAGCAGTTCAAACGCACGACGCTCTCCAGCAACCGGGTCACCCAGGCGATCCACCAGCGCACCGAGCCGGCCCTCATCGATGTGACCAGCCGGGACCCGAACGCACCCG
>SLDM01000365.1 GCA_007125255.1 Phycisphaerales bacterium | reverse complement strand
TCGATCCCCATGTCGACGCTGAACCAGCCAAGAAGACTATCCATAAACACCGGGAACTACTCCGTGGGCGGAAGGTCCGTGAACGGAAGACAGGCAAAGCAGGCACATTGCGGCGGCTCGCCGCGGAGAAAACCTGTCCTCCGATCGGCAAAAGATCGGTATGAGAATGAATCATACGACAACGGCGTCGATCGTGTGCGACCGGCGCCGGGAAACCATGTAATTTCGTCGGGTTGTGTTCGGAGGAGGCGGGTTCGCGCGGGGTGCGTGTGGCTTGCTGCTTCGGCCGGGGCTCCCGCGTGGCTACCTGTCGGGCGTTCCGCTGTCGGGCGTTCCGCCGGGGACTTACCGCCGGGGGATTTACCGCTGATCGACCAGCGTCAGGATGCCGCCACTGGTGCGGTCGGTGCCGGAGTAATCAACGTTTCGAACCGCGAGAAGAACGACGCCGGCGAGCAGGACGAGGAACGCCACGCACAACAGTGCGGTGTAGACGTTCAGGTCGCCGCCGGTCTTGCGCGTGGGCTGATTGAACTGGCTCATGGGATTGCTTTCACTTGCGTGCGAGTATGCGAACGGTTCGGCCGGCGAGGCGTGTGGCCCGGCCTTCGAGAGGCAGGCCTGCTGATTCAGTCCATGCCCGCCCAGGATTGGACGATATCGCCGACATCCACGAGACCACGGTCTCCATCCTCGAGGACCACGCGTCCGGTCGCGCGATTCACGTCGACCTCGATAATGCGGAGGTTGGCGAGAAACTGGCTGCCGCGACCGATCGTCATCGTCCAACCTTCGCGGACCCCGTCACGCGAACCCGCGCCGATCTCGACGAGAACCTGATCGGAACTCCGGCGGACCCGCGTCACCGTGGTGGTCAGGGTGCGGTCGGGGACCAGGCCTTCATCGTCGACCCGTTCCTCGGAGATGGTGCCGAAGCGGGCCACGTACTGGCCGATCTGGTTCATTGCCGCCGCGTGCTCTTCGGTCATGCGCTGCAACTCTTCCTGCAGCGCCCGTTGGGCCGCCATCGACACATCGAGCTTGCCCGTCACATCGCGAAGGGCTTCATCGAGTTCCACGTTCTGGCGTTCACACGCCATCGCTTCCTGCCGGAGCGTCCGGAGTTCGCCGACCAGACTCGTGGTCAGTTCGGTACCGGACTCCACGCTGGCCACGAGCTTCTGAAGTTCGGACTGGATCTCCGACTTCATCGCTTCGGCCGCGGTGAGCTGCGATTCAAGCTGGCCGACCTGCTGGAGGGCCTGGTTGCGCGAGCGCTCGAGGTCGCGCACTTCACCGCGGACTTCGTGAAGCTGGCGGTCAAGCCGGGACTCGATGGCGCCGTGCCGCGCTTCAGCGGAGGCCAGGGCATCCCTGGCGACACGGGCATCGGCCTGGGCGGACTGGTACCGCGCCCGGTAGGCATCGTCGTTGTACGCATACACGACGATCAGCGGGACCAGGAAAATCGCCAGGAGCGTCACGAGCACGATGAAGATCTTCGTCAGAACATGCACAGCAGAATCCTCGAGTTCATGCGAGTTGGCTTCGAGACTGGCGATCGGGGCCGTGATCGTCGGCAGCCGTCCTGTTCCGGACCGGATGGCGAGCGATCGGAACGCAGTCCGAAACTCCTCCAATTGCAGACAAAATAATTCAGTGTTCGACCCTCTCCGCGAACGGAAAATACGGACCGAACCACGTTTGTACCGTTCGGGCTAAGGTGTGTCAACCGTGCCGAAACGCGAACTTCACGAGACCGCTTCAGGAATCCCCCCGGGCCTGCCGGTGCGTCGCCGCCTGCCGGAGCACTCCCCCCGCCGCGCAGATCTGGACCAGGGGGTTGGAATCGGTCAGCAACTGCCGCAGCGCCTGAGCGCTGCCGGAAGTCTGGATCGCCCCGAGCGTCACCGCGGCCTGGGCCCGCTGCTGAAAATCCCGGCTGCTGGCGAACCGCAGGGGCACGGTCACCGGGGCGTCGGCCCCGAGTTCGGCCAGGGCCATCGTCGCCGCCATGCGAACCTCGGCGGGCAGCTCCCGGCGCCCCTCCCGTCCGGCCAGGTCCATCAGGTTCGGCGCGGCCCGGGCATCGTTCAGCCGCCCCAGCATCTGACACGCCAGCGCGATGAGTTCCCCCTGCTCGGCCGGGGCGAACAGCGTCGCCCGAATCGCTTCCAGTTCGCGATCGTCGCCGAGCTTGACCATCGCTTCGGCGATCTGCAGGTCGATGATCTTTGCCTGCGCTTCGGAGACGCGCGACATTCCCCGACCGACCGCGCGGCGCAGGAGGGGAATGGCCGAAGAATCGCCCAGCTCACCGAGCACGATCGCCGCGTTCGCCTTGGCCTCCGGCACGTCGCCGAGCAGCATCGAAGCCAGCGGTGTCGGGTCGACCTCTTCGCCGCACCGGGTCAGTGCGTAGATCGCCGCCGCGCGAACCGACGGCGCGTCATCATGGCGCAGCGGATAGACCAGCGGCGCCAGTTCCTTCAGCTGAAATCGTCCCACCGACATGACGGCGATGAAGCGGACACCGCGATTCTCATCGGCAAGCCGCTCCTGCAGAACCGACTCCAGAACTTCCGGAGCGTAGTGCAATGACTCAATCGCGTTGGCGCGGAGGAGCGGGTTGTCAGACTCCGCCGCCTGCTTGAGAATCTCGATCGCGCTCTGCCGAGTACCCGACTGTTCGAGGTCGACCTCGATCGATCGTCCCATGGCGCGGGTGGCCGGGTCGAGCCACTCTGCCGTCGCGCCGTTCTGATCACCCCGGGTGCTCCAGACCTGCTCGGTCGTGTCGCCGCAGCCGACCGCCAGGAGCAGCGGGACCGCCACCACCGCCGCCAAACCGAATCCCGAGCAACGCGTGCGAAACTGATTCATGTCGACTCCTTCCGAAAGTGACAGTGCGACCGGCCGCCGAAATACGGGAGCAGCCAGAGACCCGCGGCCGTGATGAACGCGATCCACCCGACCAGGTTGCCGATCCGCATGAAGAGGCTGCGGCGCGAATCGAGCGGCACCTCCGCGATCAGTGTATCGGCCCGGCGTCCCTCGCCGTACCGACCGTCGCCAATCCTATCCGCGATTCGCCCGTTTGAGTCAATCACCATGCTCATGCCGGTGTTTGCGCTGCGAACCATCGGCGTGCGAAGCTCGATCGCCCGGAACCGCGCGACCTGGGCATGCTGCATCCGCCCGGGATCGTGCCGGCCGAACCAGCCGTCGTTGGTCAGGTTCACCATCAGATCCGCGCGGGGTCCGCCCGCTTCGCCCCGGACCAGTTCCCGGCAGACCCGGGACATCGTCGCTTCAAAGCAGATCGGAGCGGCAATCCGCAATGGACCGGGTCGCCACGCGAGCGGCAGGTGGGCCGGTCCATCGCCTTCTTCAAGATTGAACTGGACCGGTCCGGCCGCCAGACCGAGTAACCGCTCCTCCAGCCACGGCCAGGCGGAGATGTACGGCATGGTCTCGCCGAAGGGCGTCAGGAACCGCTTGTCGTACCGGGCATGCGGCGCATCACCACCGGCAACCAGGTACGCCGAGTTGTAGCGGGTCTCGATCTCCCACTGCCGGTCGACGACGCGTACGCCGATCGCCGTCGAGGTGCCGATGAGCATCGGCGTCCCCGTCCGCTCCACGAAGGTTTCGATGGTGCTCGTGAACAGGTCGGAGGGGTGGTAGTTGTTCTCAACGAGATAGCGCACCGTTTCCGGCTCGAATCCGAATCCCGGTACGGTCGTCTCCGGCCAGATCACCAGGTCGACCGGTTCCCCGCGCTCGAACGCCTCGATGACGCCGTCCAGCGTCAGGTTCATCCACTCGCTGAAGTCGCGCTGCTGCTGTTCGATCGTCCACCGCTCCTTGATGTCCTGGGGCAGGTTGGTCTGGACGACCATCACACGGGGGCCTTCAGTGCCGACCGGTTGCTGCATGCGCCACGCGCCGTAGATCAGGTTGCCTGCGAGCAGCGCCAGGATCGGCGGGCCGCAGCGGATCACCACCGTGCGGCGG
>SLDM01000189.1 GCA_007125255.1 Phycisphaerales bacterium | reverse complement strand
TTCGCACCTGTCCTTGACCACACTCATATCAGTTCGTTGGCGGATGAAGTGGTGTATGGCGTCCTCGGGATCGGTCACTTCCAGTCCCTGCCGACACGGCTGAACCTCTCGGAGGGTCTCTTTGAGGTCGGCGTTGATACCTCGGATCTCGACCCCGAGTCACGGCACGTCGTTCCACTGGAGATTGTGCACGGCATGCCGTTCACCGAAGTTTCATTTGAGGGCCACGTCATCTGGTGCCTGATTGATACTGGCGCCGAGGGCGGGTTCAATATCCCGACGGAAGTCTTCGACAAGCTGATCGGCGACGATGAAGAGTTGGTGTCCGAGGGAGAATCCATACCCTTCAGTGGGACGCCGTTTGCGACCCGTGTCCTGGAGCGCGAAGTTGATGCCTTCCTCGGCCCCTTCCGAATCGCCTCGTCACCCAACTTTGAGTTCCCGAAGGATTTCGGCGCGTACTTGATCGAGTTCGGCCTCATGGGCAACAAGGTGCTTGAGCACTTCGTCATCACCTTCGATCCTGAAGCTGGCCTGGCCCTCTTTGAACCCATCGGTCCGGTGGGCTGCGATTGCAGCGATTGCTGAGGTTATTGCGGTAGCAGTGAAGATTGAGGCGGCGGGCGATGGGGTGGCGAAGCGTGTCTTTCTCCCCGGCATCTGCGCGCACGGTTAAGGCGGGTTCGCGTCCCTTCCAGAAGGCAAGTCACGACTTCGAAGGCGACGGCGACTCTCAGCAGAGTTCACATCAGGTCGCGTTGCAGGCGATCAACGGTGAGAAGTCGGTTGCGAAACTGGCGAGCGAACAGGAAGTACATGCGATCCCGTCATTCCCGCGGAAGCGGGACTCCAAGGGGCGCGCCGTCAACGACCTGCGTGCAGAAAGCATCCTGCGCGCTGTGCGCGCCGGCTGCCACGGCCAGAGGGCCGCAGGGAGTCGGCCGTGTCGAATGGAAGGACGGCTCACCCGACCGAACCATGACGTCCCGCGCGCAGCGTGCGTCCTGACAGAACACATCCTCGGCGCCCCCCTGGTCCCCGCCTTCGCGGGGACGACGCAACCGCTATCGCGTCACCCCTCGATGCCTCGATGCCTTGATGCCTTGGTGCCTTGATCCCTCCCCTTCGTGCCTCCGTGCATTCGTGCCTCTTCATCGCGATCGTCGTCTCGATCAACGCGCCGGACGGTTCGGTGGGTGGCCGGGAGAGCCGCGGGATCTTGCCCCCGCCATGACCTGATATCATACATCATAGATGCTTCGGGGTGCCGAAAGATCTTGTCGGGTGTTGTGTTGCGTGTTTGCGGTGCTGTTAGCCTCGAACGCCGCGGCCGAGTCGATCGCCATCGCGCCGATCTCCAGCAGCGAGCTCGACCGCTACGCCGAGCAGCTCGGGCTGAGCCGAGCCCAGCATCAATCGCTGGCCGCGGCGCATCAGGATTCTCTGCGCGAGTTTCGCGAGCGTTTCGACCCGCAGGTCGAGCGGTACCTTGCGCTGCGGCGCGAAGTCGGTGAGGTGCCGTTCAACGTTGCACCTCGCGAGACCTTTTCCGCCTTTGTCACCCTGCACCGGACGCTCGCCGCGAGCGTTCGAGCAATCGATGAGAAGCTTCTGCGCAGTATCGAGGCCACGCTCACCGCGGAGCAGCAGGCCGAGCTCGGCCGCGTGATCGACGCGCGACGGCGCGCGGTCATCGTCGAAGGTCCGTTCGTGCGCGACTGGCTTCGCAGGGACGTGCTCGAAGCGGGGGAGGTGGCGGATCTCCCTTCCCTCATCGACGAACTCGCGTTGCCCGCGGAGGTCCGAAGCGCCATTGACGACACGCTCCGCCGGGCCGAGGGCGAGTTGACTCGACTGCTGATTGAGCTGGAACGCAAGTCGATCACCATCTGGGAGGCGTGGCGGCGCGACGTCGATGCCCGCGGCTACCACCCCGACCTCGAGATCGACGCCCGGTTCGCAATCATGGCCCCGGCCTGGGAAGCGGCAGCGTCCGAGGGCGTGTCGACAATGCGCCGGCTTCGAGTCGCGACACGCCGCGCGGCCGATGAGATCATCCGCACCCTCCCCGAGCCGCACGCAGGTGGCTTTCATACGCAGTTCTATAGCAGGTCGTACCGGCTCGCAATGAGTTTCGGCGATGAGCTGCGCCGCAGGATGGATGCAGCACGCGAACTCGAGCTGAACGATGAAAAGGCGGCAGAGTTGGCCGCGCTCGCGGATTCATTTGCGGCGCACGATCGGCGTATCGTCGCCCGACTCGCCAATCGAATCGACGAAGCGGTCGCAGGCGCGGTTCCGCGCATCTCTGGTGACGGGAGCGCACTGAAAGCCGATCTCGAACGCATGGCCGAGGATCGACGCTCGGTTGATGAACGCATGCTGGCGGCGCTTGCGGAGATGCTCGGGCCCGTGCGATTTGAGCGAACGGCTCCGGCATCGGTCATGCCCGGCGCTGGCGACCTTGCGGCGAGATTGTCCGAGAAGCATCGCGATTCGCTTGATCCGGACTTGCACGTGCCGGGCCCGATCTCGCGCGAGACGATGCGCCGATTCGCTGAAGCGCTCGACCTCTGCGAAAGCCAGCGAGACGCTCTGGAATCGCTGCACAAGGACTACCGCCGCGCATTCCTCGCCGTGCGGCAGGGGCCGATCGAGGAGATGATCACGATCTATACCGGATTCGCGCCCCTCGATGACGGGTCGGGCATGCACGGCTGGACGCCCGCGGAGAACGATCACCGCAAGTACGAGCTGCGAACCCAGGCCCTCGATCGCATTCGCGAACTCGATGAGCACTTGTTCCGTGATGTTGCCATCGCGGTGCAAAGAGAGGAGAGCGCAAACGAAACATGGCGGCTGCGGCTCGCGCGGGCGCACGACTATCTGCGACCCCATCCGATCCGCGATCGCTCCCGAACCGCCTACACGGAGCATCGTGTCGATCTGCTCGCACTGCTGGGTCAAGCTGAACTGGCTGATGATGAGCTCGCGGTCGCAGCGTCGGTTCTGCGCGAGCGGTCTGATGAGCTGATCCGGCTGTCGGAGACATTGCATCGAGCTTCGGTGGAGGCGAGTTACCGGTACGGCCTGAGCGTGGCGCGGGATAGGGATCAGCAGGAGAGTGCATCGCTGGCGGCGCGGTGGCGTGAGCAGGAGGAAGCGCGGATGCACGGTCGTCTGGCACTGGCGGCGGTCTGCCGTGAGGTCCGCGATGAACTCATCGAACACCTGCCGCACGCCGGCGATCGGCTCAAGCGCGCCTACGACCGCCTGGCTCACCCGAACCTCCTGATTGATGAGTCATCGCTCCACGCCGCGCTCGACGCGGCGTTCTCACTGGAACGGCTCACCGCCGAGAAGCGTGCCGCGCTCGTCGAAATCAAGCTCGCCTACCGGGGTGAGTACGAACGTGTGACCGCGAGGATGGTTGAGCTCGTGAGCGGATCGCCCTACGCCGGACTCGCGCGCGGGCTGTCGCAAGCGGCGCGAGAGGACGCTGCGGTGCGCCGCGAGCGGATCGACCACCTCCTGCAGGAACGGGCCAACCTGGCCGGCGAAGCGCTTGTGCAACTCAGGCAGACGCTCACCGCGGAACAGTTGGCGGCGATCGGATTGAAGTGAGTTCCGGGAGCAGGCTCTTTCGCTTACTGGCGGCATCGTTGGGCGGCATCGTTGGCATCGTGTAGTATCGGGATGGAAACGCGACTGTTGGCCCGGCCGGCATCTCTCTGAGAATGAGACCACCTCATGAGGAATCAGCAGAAGCATTCAGCCGGATTCCTGAGGTCGCTCTGGTTGGCAGTTCGTTCTTCATCTCTCTTGAATGCATTGGCATTCGGGGCGTTTGCAACCATGGTGTTCGCGTGGGGAGTGCAGTTGTACTACGAGAACACGGAACGGAATCCCTCCGGACAAGGCCAGTACCAGGGGCGTCATCTGTTGATGTTTGAGCTTGCCCCGAATGGATGGGCGCGGGGAAATGGAGGAGGATGGTGCTTTCTCCCCCGCAATCTTGGAGTC
>SLDM01000174.1 GCA_007125255.1 Phycisphaerales bacterium | reverse complement strand
CCGACGCGATCACGCAGGAAGTAGAGCTTGGCGCGCCGGGCATCCCCGCGGCGGACGATCTCGATTCTTGCGAGACGCGGCGAATGCAGGGGGAAAACGCGCTCCACGCCTTCGTTGGCAACGATGCGGCGAACGGTGATCGAGCGGTTGATGCCGCGACCACGCTGGCTCATCAGCACCCCCTGGTAGACCTGAATGCGTTCCTTGTCGCCTTCGACGATCCGGACGTGCACGTTCAACGTGTCGCCGATGGTGAAGTTGGGATAGTCGCCCTTGTTCTTCAACTGCGACTCAACGACGGATTCGATTGTTTCGGTGGCATTCATGGCGGTTACGTCACTCGGGGGGCTTCGACCAGACAGACAGAAACGGGGGGCTGACCGGGCGATCAGCGAATCGCGCATGATAGCAGAATCTTTTACGGCTGGGAAGGCCGATCAACCGGAACCTGTTCGGACGTCTCGCCCCCTCCTTTTTCACCGCCCTCCCCTGAATCCCCCGGGCGGCGGGGATCCCGGTCGAGGAGATCCGGCCGGCGGGCCCGGGTCCGCTCGAGCATCTGCTCTTCCCGCCAGCGGGCGACCGCGCCGTGGTCACCCGAGACCAGGACCGGGGGAACCTCCCGGCCGTTCCAGTCCTGCGGGCGGGTGTAGTGGGGACAGTCCAGCAGCCGTCGGCGGCTCTCCCCGCGCGGGCTGAAGGAGTCCTCCGCCGCGGAGTCGGCATGACCGAGCACCCCCGGCTGGAGGCGCGCGATCGCATCGATCAGGACCATCGCGGCGAGCTCGCCCCCGCTGAGAACATAGTCGCCCAGACTGATCTCCAACGGGGCGAGCGCTTCGATCACCCGCTCGTCGATCCCTTCGTAGTGACCGGCAATCAGGAGCAGACGCCCGGTCTCCGGGACGGCGAGCGCTTCCACCCGCGGCTGGCGGAGCGGTTCACCCTGCGGGTAGAGCAGGATCCGCCTTGCCGTCCGTTCATCCTGCGCTTCGACATCCATGACCGCGTCGTAGAGCGGCTGGCACATCAGGACCATCCCCGGCCCGCCGCCGAAGGGTCGGTCATCGACCTTGTGGTGCTTATTCGCCGCGTAGGCGCGGATGTCGTGCAGATGCACCTCGATCGCCCCCGCCTGTCGCGCGCGGCCGACGATGCTGGCCTCCAGCACTGCGGGAAACATCTCCGGAAAGAGCGTCAGAATGTCGATGCGCACCGGCACGGCAAAGAGCACTCGCGGGGAGAACAGGAGAAGTGTTTCGCAGGGCAGGTGCACCCGCGGGTCGAGAGCGACGTCCCTCCCAGCGTAGCGACACCGCGCCAGCGTGCCATCACGGCGGGGGCCAGCATGAGGCGGGGAGCAGCAGCACCGCCCCAGACTCGGCCCGCGACGCCTTCCCTCAGCAGGCCGTCAGCCTCCCCATCACCAGGGATTCCGCACGTGGCACGCCCGGCCGGTCCGCGCGATGTAGTTCTGGTGGTGCTCCTCGGCCTTCCAGAAGGTCTTCGCCTCCTCCACCGCGGTGACGATGGTTCGGTTTCTGAACGGGCCGGACTTCTGCAACTGCTCGATGTACTTTTCGGCGACCTCGCGCTGTTCATCGCTGGTGAACCAGATGCCGGAGCGGTACTGGGTGCCGCGGTCCGGTCCCTGCCGGTTGAGCTGGGTCGGGTCGATCATGCGGAAGAAGACCTCGACCAGTTCACGGTAGGAAATCCGCTGGGGATCGAAGATGACCTTGACCGTCTCGGCGTGGCCGGTGTCGCCGCGAATGACCTGCTCGTAGGTGGGGTTGTCCACCTCGCCCTGCTGGTAGCCGCTGACCGCTTCGAGCACACCCGGGCCCTTGCCGAAGTAATGCTCGATGCCCCAGAAGCATCCCCCGGCAAAGTACGCGGTTTCGGTTTCGACCGGGCGGCTTTCGGCCGGCATGTCCTGACCCTCCTCGTAAAACGTCATGGCGGCGGAGTTGATACAGAATCGGAGCCCGGTCGGTTCCGGGCCGTCATCAAAGACGTGGCCGAGGTGCGCCCCGGAGCGGGCGCAGACGACCTCGATCCGCTGCATACCGTAGCTGCGGTCGACCACGCCGACCACGTGCTGCGGATCGTACACATCGAAGTAGCTCGGCCAACCCGTGCGGGAGTCGTACTTGTCGCCGCTCTTGAAGAGCGGCAACCCGCAGAGTTTGCAGACGTAGACGCCGGATCGGTCATTCTTCAGAAGCTCGCCCGAGCCCGGCCGCTCGGTACCGGATTCGATCAGGATCCGGTAGGACTCGCGGTCGAGCTTGCCGGCGAGTTCCTTGATTTTCTCATCGCTCAGCGGCGTGATGTCGTAGCCCGAGGCGGAGTACCGCGGGGTGCGCTCGGGCAGATCGGACTTCATCTGGAAAATCGGGCGATCCGATCCCTTCGCGCCGTCTTCCGGAGCGGCCGGCGCGGGCGGTCCGGTGAGGGCCGCCATCAGCAGGCCGGAAAGCGTGAGGAAGGCAATCGGATACATGATGAGGGATGTCTTCATGGCGGGTGGGTCTCCGGCGTTCTCTTCGCGGGCAGGCGGGCGAGCGATGCAGCAATCGGCGCGGTAGTGGTGTTTCCCGGCCGGGACCGGGTTGGCTCACGGCACTTCTCTCTTCGGCGGAACGACTTTCTTACGGCCGACTTCTCCGGCGGGGCTCCTTGAGTGGAAACGTTCGGCGGAAACGCGCGATTCCTCATTCCTGCCGCTTCTCCTACAATACGCCGATCATGAACCCCAGACGACCCACCCGACAGATCACCGTTGGCGATGACCGCGTCGGCCGCGTGCGGATCGGCGGCGGCCTGCCCGATGCCCAGGGCCGGCCCACCGACCCGGCTCCCGTGGCGGTGCAGACGATGACCGCCGGCTATACCTACGAGATTGACGCCTGCGTGACGGAGATTCACAAGATGACCGCCGCCGGCGCGGACATCGTTCGCGTCGCCGTACCGAAGAAGCAGGATACCGAAGCGCTCCGGTTGATTATCCCGCAGGTCAAGGTTCCGATCGTCGCGGACGTCCACTTCCACTACCAGCGCGCCCTGGAAGCGGTGGAAGCCGGCGTCCACAAGATCCGCCTCAATCCGGGCAACATCAACGACCGCGACCAGGTCCATGCCGTCATCGATGCCTGCAAGGAGCGCGGGATCCCGATCCGCGTCGGGGTCAACGAGGGATCCATCATCGAGCGCAAGGACAAGCAGAAGCGCATGAAAGAGCTCGGCAAGTACTTCTCCGAGCACAAACACGGCCACCTGCTCGCCATCATGATCGCCAAGCTCGAAGAGTACATGGACATCTTTGAAGCCCGTGATTTCCACGATGTCTGCATCAGCGCCAAGTCGATGGACCCGACACTGGTCATCGATGTCTATACCGAGATCAGCCAGCGCTTCGACTACCCGCTGCACCTGGGCGTCACCCACGCCGGACCGAAGGAAACCGGCGCGATTCGGAGTATCGTCGCGCTCGGTACGCTGCTGGCCAACGGCATCGGTGACACGGTGCGCATCAGCTACGCGAGCGATCCGGTCTTCGAAGTCGAAGACGCGCTGGAGATGCTCTACTGCCTCGGCAAGCGCGAGCGCAAAGGTGCGGAGCTGATCGCCTGCCCGACCTGCGGCCGCATCCAGGTCGATCTGTTCTCACTCGTGCAGGAAGTTCGTCACAAGCTCGCCTCGGAAATCGACCTGCCGATCAAGGTCGCGGTGATGGGCTGCGTGGTGAACGGGCCCGGCGAAGCGGAAGGCGCGGACGTGGCGATCTTCGCCGGCGACCGGCGCGGGATCATCTACGTGCAGGGCGAGCGCGTCGCCAACGTGCCGGAAGAGGAAATCCTCGACCGCCTGCTCGAAGAGTGCCGCAACTTTCAGGAGCGCGTCCGCCGCGGCGAAGTGAAACTCGGTGAGAAGAAGGTCGACATCATTCCGCCCGACCCGATCGGCGAACTGGGAAGCGGTGAGGCCAGGATCGCCGCCGGCCTCGTCGATCAGGTGACCGT
>SLDM01000194.1 GCA_007125255.1 Phycisphaerales bacterium | reverse complement strand
GCGCCCGTCACGCGCGGCGATCAGAACGTTCTGGGCCGGCCCGTACCACCCGCCCATGATCTCGATCCCTTCCTCGAGGGTCTTCGCGTGGGCCATGCGCATCAGGTCGAGGTTGACCATCTCCGGATGCAGCGCCGTCCACTTCAGGACGACCGGCCGGTCGAGCAGGCGATGTTCACTCACCACGCCCCAGCGGGACGTGCGCAGTTTCATCCGCTCGACCCCCTCGCCCCGAATCCTGATCTCCTCAACGACTTCGCCGAATGGCTCCGGCCCCTCCGGCGTCAGGTACCTGCCGGCATCCTCGGGATCCGTCTCGATGAGAATGAGATCCTGAAAATCACCCATCATGTTGGTGACGCCCCAGGCGAGATGGCCGTTACTTCCGATGATGATCGCCGGGGCGCCGGGCAGAGTCATGCCGTGCCACTCGCCGCCATTCCAGTGAAGACTCGCGCGGTGCCACGCGCCGGGCAGCGTGAGCGCGAGATGCGGATCGTTGACGAGGATCGCCGCCTCGCCGTCGGCGCTCCTCGCTCCGGCCACCGCCCAGTTGTTCGAACCCGGCACGAACTCCGGTACCGGCGGAGTTTCCGGCGAGACGTCCTTCGCAAAGCGCGGTTCTGGTACGGAAGAATCAAACAGATGGGCATGGTCGCGCAGATCAAAGACGCCCGGTCCGGGAATCTCATGCGGCGCCTGATCGCCCGGCGAACCATCGGCGAGGGTGTCGAACGCGCCGACGTCCGTCAACAGGAAGTCGACCAGCGGCAGCGGAAAGGCGTCGCGCCAGAGAGTGGCCTGGCGCTCGAAGCCGGCTTCCATGTGCAGCATGTCGAACATGAGCAGCATGTTCAACACCGTATCCTCGACGCGCCACGGCGCAATCTCGAGGTTCAGGGTGGCGTACTCAAACGGCTTCCGCTCCATCTCTTCGAGCGCCTCGTTCACCCCGTCGGCATACCGCTGAAGCACGGCGCGCTCCTCCTCGTCGAGGTCCGCGACGACCTGCTCCGCGACCCGGCGGAAGCGGTACGGCCGGTAGTCGCGGTCGGACTGAAGCATCGAACGGCCGAAGAGCTCGGCCAGCTCACCCGCGGCCAGTCTTCTCATGCCGTCCATCTGGAAGAATCGGTCCTGGGCGTGAACGCGGCCGAGGGCGTAGACCGCATCACCGAAGGACTCGGCGGTGATCCGCGGGACTGCGTACCCGTCGCGCTCAATCGTGACCTCCGCCGAGACGGTGGCGGCACTGACCTTCCGCTCGTTCCCTTCGGCGGCATGACCAGCATGATCAGACGTCCCGCCGGCCGAAACCAGAAGGAGGCCGGCGCAGACTGTAGCGACGAAGAGCGTCCATGTGGGCGGAGTTATCATGTCACTATCTTAGTCAACTGGTTTGATCGACTGGGTTCGTCGACTGGCTTGGAAGTTTTCGAGGCACGGAGGGACAGTGACGGAGTGACGGAGTGACGAAGTAACGAAGCGGGTGCCATGGTCTGAGCGACGCCAGGAGCGAAGGCCATGCGGCGGCGCGACGGTCATCCTCGATGCCTTGATGCCTCGATGCCTTCCCTTCGTGCTTCCGTGCCTTCGTGCCTCGACAAGTACTACGACTGTGTCACTCGATTCGTCCGGTCACGAAGCGTGACCTTCTGTGGGTGATGATCCTCGCGTTGCCGGCGGGCGGTATCGCCGGAGACGGCAATCACCGCGCCGAAGATCCGCCTCGGACGGAGCGGCCGGAGCCGGCGCACCGCGGCCTGCATCGTCGCGCCGGTGGTTCGCACGTCGTCGACCACGACCAGGTCGAGCTCCTGAAGCGGCCACCCGCCGAATCGGAAACGCCGGAACATGCCGCGTTGAGCATTGCGCCTCCGCTCGGAGCGCGGAAGCTGGGTCTGCGGCACGCCGTGCCGGCGCGCGAGCACGCGCGCGAGCGGCGCGTCGAGCACGCCCGCCACGGCGCGGGCGATGATCTCGGTGTGATCGATCCCGCGCAAGAGACGGCGCGTCCACGGCATGGGAACGGGAATCACCACCGCCCGCTCGCGCTCAATCTCATTCAGGCCCGCAAGGACCCCGCCGAGCTCACGGCCGAGGTACTCCCCCATCGCGCTCCAGCGCCGGTACTTGACGTCCCGCACCCACTCGCGCAGTGGTCCGTGGTAGGCGCCGAGGCGCACGATCCGGTCGGTATCCAACAGCGTGCGCCGCCGACAGGAGCCGCATCCACTCTTCGAAGCCTCTCCCGGTCCCACGGTCGATCCGCAGAGGCCGCAGTATTCGTCGGACCGGTCCGGCTTCCACCCGGAACGGCGCGCAGCCTCCTCCGGCCGGGGGCGTTCCCGTCCGATCCAGAACCCCGCCAGCTCATCCAGCTCCGCCGCGGCCCGCGCGAACGTTGCCCGGAGATTCCGTTTCGACGAACCTTTCACCAAAGCCTTCAATGGTCCCTTCATCGGTCCATCCCCGAAAATCGTCCGCTCCCGAAAGCCCCCTCGTCACTCACCAAGCTGGACGTGCCATGAATGAATGATAGCCGTGGTCGCGCCGCCGCGGTCTTGGGGAAGGAATGGAGAGAGGCACGGAGGAAGAGTGACGAAGTGACGAAGTGACGGAGTGACGGAGTAATTGGGAAAGGCACGGAGGCACGGAGGCACGGAGGGGGAGTAACGAAGTGACGAAGTGACGGAGTGACGAAGTGACGGAGTGACGAAGGGGCGAAGGGTGCCACTGGCAGCGAGCGCAGCGAGTCTGCAGTGCGGACGTCGACGCGGTGACTTGCTTCGGTCCGAGGATCGTCCTTCCATCCCGCACGGCCGACTCGCTTCGCGCGCTGGCCGTGGCACCCTGCTGCATCAGCCCCTCCGTCGTTTCGTCGCTCCGTCGCTTTGCTCCATCCCCCCACTCCGCTCCGGCGCGGATACCATACCCCTGCCATGACCGTTCAAGCACCGCCGAAATCTCGCGCCGATTCACCCCTGCGCCGGGGTGAGACCGCACCACAGCACGTCGTCGTGGTCGGCGGCGGTGTGGTCGGCGTCAGCAGCGCGTACGAGCTCGCCGCGCGCGGGGCCCGCGTCACACTCGTCGATCGCGACGGCTTTGACCGGGGCGCCTCGACGGGCAATGCCGGCATCATCGCCCTCGGCCATCCCCCGCTCCAGCGGCCGGGCCTGCTCAAGCAGACCCTGCGCATGTTTCTGAACCCGTCGAACCCGCTCTACATCCCGCTGCGGCTGGATGCGGATCTGCTCCACTGGTTCTGGAACTTCCGCAAGGCGTGTTCTCAGGCGCAGTTCGATCACGCGATGACCGCGTTGACGGAGCTGGGATGGCTGGCCGGGACGTGCTTCGACGCGCTCGTGGAGGGTGAGCAGCTTGACTGCGAGTACCACCGCACCGGCTGGATGGAAATCTTCCGCAACCCCGACCGGATGAAGCAGGGCCGCGAGGAAGCCGAGCTGGTGCGCTCCTACGGCTACCACGTCAGCGAATACGACGGTGAGGAGCTGCGCGAGCGCGAACCGGCCATCCGCGAGGACGTCTGTGGCGCGTTTCACTATACCGACAGCCGCTTTGCCAACCCGCGGAAGTTCGTCGTAGAACTCGCCCGGGCCGCGGGAAAGCGCGGCGTTGAGCTGCGCACCGGCGCCACCGTCCAGCACGTGATCGTCGACGACGGCCTCGCCCGCGGCGTCGCGCTGAGCAACGGCGAAACGATCGAAGCCGATGCCGTCGTCCTGGCCAGCGGCATCTGGACGCGCGAGCTCGCCGGGCAGTTGCAGGTCAACGTGCCGATGCAGCCGGGCAAGGGGTATCACGTTAACCTCACCGAACCGCGCCGCGCGCCGAGTACGGTCTGCGTCTGCTCGGAGACGTTCGTCGCGGTCACGCCGATCGAGGGCGGCCTGCGGCTGGCGGGCACACTGGAGTTCTCCGGCATCAATCACCGGATGGTGCAGCGCCGGATCGACATGCTCCGCATCGCGGCCCGGGACTACCTCCACGACCTCGATTCGTG
>SLDM01000146.1 GCA_007125255.1 Phycisphaerales bacterium | reverse complement strand
GTCCCGGTGCAGTCCTTGCGGTCGGCGAGCAGCTCCAGGCAGCGGAGCCGCTGGGGGTTCGCCAGCGCGCGGAGCATCCGGACCGCCCGCGCCTCGGCGGGCGTCCGCGCCTTCCTCACCATCCTCGTCAGATCCAGGCGCCTCCTGAGCCGCCGGCTGCGCGAAACCGGGAACGAGCCCGGACGCTCCATCCGGCGCTTCACCATCCCCCTCGTCCGGTTCGGGTTCGGTCTCCGCCACGTCACGGATCCCGCCTCCGGTCCTGCCCGCTTCCGCCACCTTCGAACGCGCCGGTCCGCGGTGATCGTCGCGATTCTGTGTCGAGCCTGCGCCGCGATCGACCGAGCCGGTTCCCTCCCGCTCCGCAGCCAGCACTTCTTGCGCTTCCACATCCCGATCTTGCGCCGCCGGATGGTCCTTGAGCTCCGGCCGATCACGGGAAGACTCTTCTGGAGAACCCGGCCCTCCGCGCTGCGATTCATCGGTCGCGCGTTCCCCCTTCCGCCTCGCGCCATCGCCGCTCACGGTCTCGCCGGAGACCCGCGACGGGTGATCCGCCCGGGTCACCTCCGGTCGGGACGATGGCTCGTTCATCCGGCCGGATGCTGCTGAATCAGCGGTTTGGGAGTGCCCGGCCCGTTCGAAGATCGCCCGGAAAGTGGAACGGGAACCGCTCTCCGGGGCCGTGGCCAGGTGACCGGAGGCGAAGAAACCGGACGCGCCCGGCGATGGACCGCCGGTCGCGGAGGAGAGTCGATTCGAAGGATTACTGAGCGTTGGCTGTTCGGTCCGCATGGTCGTCGTCTCGCGCAAGTTCGGCGTTCAGGCCGAACTCCCGCAGACGTTCCAGCAATTCCGTTGCCAGGCGGATCTCATCATCGGTGCGGAACTGTTCGAGAATCTTGCTCGCGGGCCGCGCGTTCATCGCGTTGAGGTACGCCACCGCCTGGTCCATGCGGTCGTTGCGGACCAGTTCCTTCAGAATCTCCCGGCCCTGGCGCGGCGGAATCGATTCGAGCTGCTGAACCGCCTTGACGAACTGCTCATCGGTCCGGCGCGTGCGTTCGGCTTCGATCGCCGCCTCCCACGCTTCGCGTTCGGCCTCGAACTCGGCCTGGCGCGCTTCAAGCCGCGCGTGCGTCTCGTCGAGTTGTCGAATGAGATGGGCTCGCTCGTTTTCAAGATTTCGAACCGTTCGACGTTCGATCTCCTCGAGATGACTGATGTGCTGAATCTGCATCTCACTCGACATGGGCAGCCGCTGGCGCCGCTCTTCGGTTTCCTGGTGCCGCCGCAACTCGTCGATCTCTTCCGCCTCGGCGGCCGCGCGGGTCTCTGCCTCGGCAATGGTCGGCGCAAAAAGATCACGGACCGATTCGATCCGCTCGCGATTCAGGCGATCGGATTGCCACAACCAGCCGGTGAAGAGACCCAGGGCCAAGAGGTGAGCGATCGCAAGAAAACTCATCGCGCTCCAGAGTGATTTCATGGATTCATCTCCCAGGTCTGGTCGGTCCGTGCGGCGCGCTGCACCACCATCTCATCGAGGGCATTGGCTTCCGCCTTGGCCAGCCGCTTCTTCCACGCTTCAAAGCGCTGCTCGCGCAGCAGCTCGATCGCGCGGCGGTCCCGCGTCGCCTCGATCAGCTTTTCCCGCGCCCTGGCAGTGCGCTGGTGCACGCCAGCCAGCTCGACCACCATCCGGTCGGCTTCGTGCATGATGCGCATCCCCGACGCGGCGTGGAGGCGAAGGTCATCCGCCGCGAGCAGGCCGGTGAGCTCACCGCGCATCGCGGCCTTGGTTTCAGTCAGCAGCGACTGCTGGCGGCGAATACGATCTTCAATCGCTCTGCGTTCCCGCTCCAGCTCCGCCACCTCGCGCTGCCGCATCTGCTCGGCGAGTTTCCGGGCCTTCAGCAGCGGTTCGAGTTTGAATATGAATCTGGCCATGGTACGTCGCTCATCCACTCAACAGTCCGGGTGGTCAGTTCCTCACGATCGGCCCGAGGGCTGGTTCCCCGCGATCGGGTTGGGCGCCGCTCGACCGGCCGCTCCCGCTCGCTCCAGTTTCGATCGCAGCTCTTCGGCCAGGCCGGCCAGTTCAATCATCTGCCGGCAGGTCACCGGATACGGGGCGGCCTCTCCGGAATCCTGCTGAAGAAACGCATCCAGGCGCGGCTTCAATTCAATGGCAATGTCACAATCGGCATTTGACCCCCGCGCGTACGCACCGATATTGATCAATTCCTCCGATTCGGCATGGGCGGCCAGGAGACGAACGAGTGAACGGCGGGCGCTGATGTGATGCTGATCGCAGACGTCATTCGCAACGCGCGAAATCGACTCAAGCGGATCGATCGCCGGGTAGTGTCCGCGCGAGGCGAGGGACCGGGAGAGAGCGATGTGGCCGTCGAGAATTCCTCGGGCCGCGTCGGAAATCGGCTCATTCAGATCATCACCTTCGACGAGCACGGAATAGAGCCCCGTGATCGACCCCCCGCGCTGCAGCGCGCCGGCCCGCTCCAGCAGCCGCGGCATCATCGCAAAGACCGATGGCGTATAGCCCTTGGTGGCCGGCTGTTCTCCGACCGTGAGCCCGATCTGCCGCTGCGCCTGCGCGAAACGGGTGATCGAGTCCATCATCAGCATGACATCCGCGCCGAGATCACGGAAATATTCCGCCACCGTGCACGCCACCATCGCCGCCCGCACGCGCATGAGCGGCGATTCATCGCCCGTGGCGACGATCACCACCGACCGGCTCAGCCCCTCCGGCCCGAGGGCGGTTTCGATGAAATCGCGCACTTCGCGGCCGCGCTCGCCGATCAGCGCGATCACGTTCACATCCGCGCTGGTGTGCTTCGCGATCGACGCGAGGAGCGTGGACTTGCCCACGCCCGGGCCGGCGAAGATGCCGATCCGCTGCCCCTTGCCGAGGGTCAGCACGCCGTCGATCGCGCGCACCCCCGTCGGCAGCGGCTCATCGATCCGGCGGCGGTCAAGGGCCGAGATCGGCAGGGGATCCAGCGGCCACATGATCGTTTCGGTCAGCGAACGCCCGTGGTCCACCGGTTCCCCCATGCCGTTGATCACCCGTCCCAGGAGGGATGGGCCGACGGCGATGGTCTGGGCCGACTGTTCTCCGATGACGCGCCAGCCCGGTGCGATCCCGGCGCTCCCGCCGAAGAGCATCACCACGGAGTGCGCGCCTTCAAAGCCGACGATCTCGCCGCGCGTCGTCACCCGCGATGCCGCCGCGGAACGGGAGGCATGGTTTTCAAATCGCACCAGCGATCCGACCGGCAATGGCAGGTTCTGCACGAGGACGCTCAAGCCGCGCACGGCGGTGACCGAGCCGGCGACTTCGATCGGCTGCAGTCGTTGCAGCGTGTCCAGCTGGCTGCCCAGAACGGTCATGGTGCGGGCTCCTCGTCCGGACCCCGCTCGGGCTCTGAACGCGACTCCGGTTTCGAGTCCGGTTTCGAGTCCGGTTTCGATTGGGGCGGCGCGGCATTCGAATCGGTGCCGTGATCCGGCGGCGAGGCCTCTCCCTCCTCGTCGATCGGGTCGGCGACGGGCGGGTCCGCCCAGGGCAGAAGCGCCTGGGCGAGCCGTTCAATCTGCCTTTCAATCGAGGCATCGATGTGCCCGCCGCTGAAGGAGATCCGGCATCCGCCCCGATGCATTTCCGGCAGTTCGTTCACTTCCGCATGCGCCGTGCCGTCGATGTTCGCGAGCAGGCGGGGCAGCGCTTCCTCGATCAGCTCACGATCCTCGGGATGGACGTGGACGGTGATGGCGGTCGGGGCGGCGAGCAGGTTGAGCGCTTCGGCCAGTTGATCCTGCACCACCGTGGGATCGTACTCAATCACGCGGCGAACGATCTGCTCTCCCAGCGCAAAGGCAAAGGACAGCACATCCTCCCGTGCCGTCAGAAGCATGGTGTTGCGCTGCTGCTGCCAGTCGGCCAGGGTCTGCTGCCACGCGCCGGCGAGATCCTCGAACTGCGACTTGAACTCGGCCAGGGCCTCCTG
>SLDM01000053.1 GCA_007125255.1 Phycisphaerales bacterium | reverse complement strand
GGCCGCGCGGCGGTGTAATCCTTGAAGGCGGTGGAGGCTTCGACCCACGTGAGCTTGACGGTTCCGGTCGGCCCGTTCCGCTGCTTGGCGATGATCAGTTCCGCCACGCCGCGCATGTCCTTGTAGGAATCGCCCTGCATGGCGTTCCGTTCCATCTCCTCGAGCCACTCTTCATCGTTCTGGTGGTAGTACTCCTCGCGGTGAAGCATGGAGACGACGTCGGCATCCTGTTCGATCGAGCCCGATTCACGCAGATCGCTCATGCGCGGCCGGTGTCCTTCGCGCTGTTCGGCAGCGCGGTTGAGCTGGCTGAGGCAGATCACCGGCACGTTCAGCTCGCGGGCCATCGCCTTGACACCGCGGCTGATTTCGCTGACTTCCATCTGCCGCGACTCCGCGCGCCGGCCGGAGGTCATGAGCTGCAGGTAGTCGATCACGATCATGCCGAGGGTGTGCTTCTGGGCCATGCGCCGCGCTTTCGCGCGGAGCTGCATCAGGCTCAAACCGGGTGTATCGTCGATGAAGATCGGCGCATCGAGCAGTTCATCGCACGCCGCCATCAGGGCGCGAAAATCATCCGGCTGAAGCATGTTGCGCCGAAGCCGCTGCGAGTCGATGCCGGAGCGGGCCGCGAGCATACGCTGCACGAGCTGCTGCCGTCCCATTTCGAGACTGAAGAACCCGACGCCGAAGCCGCGCATCGCGACGTTCTCCGTCAGGTTCAGCGCAAGGGCGGTCTTTCCCATCGAGGGCCGCGCCGCGAGGATGATCATCTCCCCCTTCTGCAATCCGGTGGTGATTTCATCCAGCTCCGAGAAGCCGGTGGGCACACCGATCAGCTGCTTGCCCTCGTTGGCTTCCAGGGTTTCCATGGTCGCCTTGATCAAGTCGTGCAGCGACTCGATCTCCGATTGCTCGGACTGCTGCGCGATGCGGAAGATGCGCTGCTCGGCATCTTCGAGCACGCTTCGCGCATCGTCCGAGTTCTCGTACGCCGTGGCGAGAATTTCGCCCGTCGCGTGGATCAGCTCCCGGATCATCGCCTTCTCGCGCACGATGCGGGCGTAGTGCGTGGCGTGAGCGGCGGTGGGAACGGCGTTGGCGAGTTCGATCAGGTAGTTCGTGCCGCCGACGGACTCGAGGACATCGCGATCCTGCAGCGCCTGGTTGAGCTGCACGATATCGATGCTGGAGTTCCGGTCGTACAGCTCAACGATGGCGTCGTAGATGGCGCCGTGAGCGGGTTTGAAGAAGTCCGCCCCGCCGCGCAGGATCAGCACGACGTCGCCGATCGCCTGCTGCTCCAGCAGCATGGAGCCGAGCACGCCCATCTCCGCTTCGATCGCGTGCGGGGGCAGGCGATCAAGCAGCCGGCTCAGCTCGGCGGGAGCGCGCTGACGTTCGGCTCTGGCTGCGCCGTTGGTGGCGTTGGCTTTCGCGGGGAACGGTTTGGGTTCTAATCTGGGTTCTGAGGTGCTCATCCGTGAGCGTTACCCTAGTTCGAGGTCGGGGCGGCGGCCACTAATTGACAGGTGTTCCACACCGCGGCGAGAGAAAAGGCGCCGGAACCGGCCGGGTGGCGGTGGCCGACACCGGCCGGCCGAACCGCGTGGTCACGCATTCGCGTCGGCCGGCGGGGCTGAGGGCGGGGCTGAAGCGAAAAACCGCCGGCTGAAACCAGACGGCTGTCGTCGGGCAGCTGTCGTCGGGCCGGGCCGCGAAGGGTCACTCCCGACCGTTGCGCGAAGCGACGAGCGATTCCGTTTTCGCTTCCGCTTTCGCTTTTACTTCCGCGGTCAATTGTCCGTTGCGCGAAGCGCCACCGTCGTCGTTGCCGTCGCCCTGCTCGAGCGCTTCCTTCATCAGACGTCCGGACTTGAACTTGATCGTCTTCTTCGCGGGCACCGGCACGCGTTCAAGCGTCTTCGGGTTCTGCGCCATGCGCGGCGCGCGATCACGAATCTCGAACACGCCGAAATCGCGGAACTCGATTCGATGGCCTTCGCTCAGTTCCTTGATGACGTGATCGAGAAAGCTCTGGACGGTCCGCTTCACGGTGGTACGCCGCTGATCGGTCGCGTCGGCCACCATGTCGATCAGATCTTTTTTCGTCGTGGTCGGCATTCGAAGATGCCCCCCTTTTCCAGTGGCATTGGATCATGTCCGGTGCACACCCAGCCCCATACGCTGGTCCGCCGCATGCCTCGATAACGCGACGGGCAATGACCGGACTTCAGAGATGGTCGGTCAATCGATGATCGGCCACAACTCAGTATGCCCCCCGGCCTCACGGCCGTCAAGCAGAACCTTCGGCATCGACACCGGGAAAAAAAGGGCGGTTTCGGCACCCTCCCGGGAGCTCGGCAGGACTCCGATCCGCCGTTTACGCCGGGATCACCGGGATATCGTGCCAGGGCACGGCCCCTGCACGGCCCTTCGGCATGGCGGGAACGCCGCACCCGACGAACGTGGCCGGCGCCTCTGGCCGGCGCAAACGACCATCGTTGCTCTTAAACAGAGATTCCAGGTTTCCGCCCGGGAGATGCCCGATCTCAGAATCGGGTCGGAACCGCGCCCGCGGCGATCATCTATCGCTGCCGCCGGATCGCGCCGCGGCGGATGATGCGCGTGCTGGTTGAGCTGAATTCCTGCGGCCGGCCGTTGACGGTGCGCAGCTGTTCTCGCGTCCGCACTTCGATGAAGGAGACGTCGGCGTACTCGGGAACGCGCTCTCTGGCCGCTCGAGCGTCGGCCCGCGACTGTTCCCAACCGCGACTGCGGGTCGCGTCCAGCGTCGTGCGCTGCTGATCGGTCGTGACCAGCGAGGGCATCGTGCCGCCACGGAAGTCGGCATCGCTCCCCGCGCGCATCGTCGTCGAAGTCGAAGCGCACCCGATCGTGACGGCCATCAGACCGGCTGCGAGACACAGAATCACACCATTCTTCAACATCTTCATCACCTCTCCCGGGAAGTGGAACAACTGCTGTTCCGGGCCGTCCCTGGGCGGTGAACGCACCCATCGCTGTTTGCATGATGCGATGGAACCACATCCGTGTGGTGCGCGGGCAACGCGCGTCCTCAGAGGACAACGTTGCTGACGGATGAGTCTAGACCGCTCGGCGCGTCCGATTCTTCCGGTACCGGCCAAAAGGATCGCAATGAAACGAAACGGGGTGGATCGGGCCGGGGCGGAACGGGGCAGTTTCCCGGTCGGCGCCGGCGCGCTTCCACCCTAGTTTGAGTCGATCGCAGCCGGCACGGTTTGACCGGGCCGTTTGCGCCAGGCACGGATATCGGCGGGACGATGACCCACCAGCTACTTGCGCGGATGGTCCGCGCGAGTGTCCGGGGATGGACCACACCCCTCAGTCCGCCCCCGCTGGCCTTTCGTCCCGCCGGCCGTGCCGTGGCCTCGGCGAAGCGGCGGCCACCCCACTTCGTCACTTCGTCACTTCGTCACTTGGCCCCGCCGCGGTGATCCCTGACCTGAACCGGGATGATATACTTCCGGTCAGACTCGCAGAATCACCGGTCCGCGTAGCTCAATTGGATAGAGCGTCGGCCTCCGAAGCCGAAGGTTGCAGGTTCGAGTCCCGCCGCGGACGTTTCTTCATTCCGGAGATGGTGTTTATGCATCCGGGCGGCCGGAGGCAATCTTTTTTCAGTGCCCGGTGATGAATCGTTTGTGCAGACTGCACGGACCTGCCACGGCGATATTTCCCGGCGATCCAGTGACTTTTCGGGCCGATCGCTTCGGCAGGGTCGATGACCTACGATACGCGTATGTCGTCATCAAGCGCGACCAACACGAATGGCTCCGGGCCGCACACCGCCCCAGGCCGAGAGCGACCGACGATCGGGATCACGATGGGCGATCCTGCCGGCATCGGCGCGGAAGTGATCGTCAAGGCCCTTGGCGATCCCGCGCTCCGCGCGCGGGCTCGATTCGTGATCTACGGCCTCAACGAGTTGCTTACCTATGCTGCCGACGGGCAGGAGCTTGATCCGTTCTGGTATCGCGTGCAGCATGATTCCG
>SLDM01000040.1 GCA_007125255.1 Phycisphaerales bacterium | reverse complement strand
TCGCGGTCCATCATCGGGTCCTCCCATTCGACCGAGAGCGGCCCGTCGTAGCCGGCGTGGTTGAGCAGACGGAGAATCGCTTCGAAATCGATCCGGCCGCGGCCGGGAGAGCGGAAGTCCCACGCGCGGGCGGGGTCGCCGAACGCGGTGTGGCCGCCGAAGACGCCGGCCGCGGCCGGACTGTCCGACCACCAGACATCCTTGACGTGCATGTGCGCGATGCGGTCGGCAAAGGCATGGATGAAGCCGAGGTAGTCAACCCCCTGGTAGGCGAGGTGCGAGGGGTCGTAGTTGAAACGAAATCTCGGATGATGATCGATCGCTTCCAGAGCGCGCTGCGTCGAGACCAGGTCAAAGGCGATCTCGGTCGGATGGACTTCCAGGGCGAAGGAGAGCTCGTGATCCGCGAACGAATCGAGAATCGGCGTCCAGCGCCGGCTGAAATCTTCAAACCCGGCTTCGATCACTTCCGCAGGAACCGGTGGAAAGGGGTAGAGCAGGTGCCAGATCGAGGATCCGGTGAAGCCGTTGACGACGACCGGGTGGCCAGGGTCCGGACCGCAATCAAAGAACCGCCGCGCCGCCGCCGCCGTGTCGATCATCTCCTTGGCGGCGCGCTGCCGGACGCCCTCGGGTTCGCCGTCCCCCCAGACATGCCCGGGCACCAGGGACTGGTGTCTCGCATCGATCAGATCGCACACGGCCTGGCCGACAAGGTGGTTGCTGATCGCGGCGCACGAGAGGTTGTGCCGGGAGAGCAGTTCCCACCTGCGTTTGCAGTAGTCATCATCCGCCAGGGCCTGCTGCACGTTGAAGTGATCGCCCCAGCAGCAGAGCTCGAGGCCGTCGTAGCCGAAGGAGGCGGCCTTGGCGGCCATGGTTTCCAGCGGCAGGTCGGCCCACTGGCCGGTGAAGAGCGTTATGGGGCGAGGTGTACTCATGAGTCAATCACGATACTTCATCAAGGGAGATCGCGCAGCGATTCTCCGCGGAGATCAGGGCCGCTTCGAGGACGCGCTGGGTCTCGAAGGCATCGGCAAAGTCCGGGAGCGGCACCTCCGGCGCCTGGCCGCCGAGGGAGCGCAGAATGTCGGCCGCCATGTTTACGAAGCCGTGCTCGTAGCCGAGCAGGTGCGCATCCGGCCACCAGTTCTCCACGTAGGGATGCGCGCCGGCATGGGTACACATGATCCGGCGCCAACCGTCGGTCCGGGGCTGGTCCGCCGCGTCGTAGAACCACAACACGTTCATATCCTCGAACGAAAAGCGGATCGCTCCGCGCTCACCGTTGATCTCGATGGTGTTGTCATTCAGCCGGCCGGTGGCGAGTCGTGAGGCTTCAAAGCTGGCGACCGCCCCGCCGCTCATGGTGCTGAGGAAGTTGACGCAGTCATCGACATCGCTGCGATGCTCACTGCCGTCCTCGCCCGTGCGCTCGGTGATGAACGTGCGCGCGACGGCCCCGTGCACTTCGGTGATCTCCTCCCCGGTCATGAACCGGGCGAGATCAACGATGTGCGCGTTGAGGTCGCCGTGGGCGCCGCTGCCGGCCCGCGACCGGTCGAAGCGCCAGACCATCGGCGTGTCGGGCCCGCCCCAGCTCTGCAGGTAACGGGCGCGGACGTGATACAGCCGGCCGAGAGCGCCTTTCGCGATCAACTGGTGCGCGAACGCCGCCGCGGGACAGCGGCGGTAGTTGAACCAGACGAAGCTGCGCGCTTTCGATGCGGCCGCCGCGTCGCGCATCATCCTCGCTTCTTCCAGGTTGCGCGCCAGGGGCTTCTCGCATGCGACGTGCTTGTGCGCTTCCAGCATCGCGATCGCGTGCTCTGCGTGCAGATCGTTCGGCGTCGCGACATCGACGAGATCAATCTCATCGTCCTGCGCGATCTCCCGCCAGTTCACCGTCCACTTCCGCCACTGCCACGTCCGCGCGAACTCGGCCAGGGTCGCGGCATCCCGGCCCGCGATCGTATGGAGCACCGGAGTCACCGGAAGCCGGAAAAACTTCGGCGCCTGCGACCAGGCATTGCTATGAGCCCGGCCCATGAACTTCTGGCCGAGCAGCGCGACCTGGACCGTTTCCTTCTCGCTTTCTTCATGCATGGAACGGGTATAGTAGCGGCACCGAAGGCGTCCGGGGTACTGAACCAAAGGAGCGGATCGCGATGACCAACCTGATCACAGGCGTGAAGAAAAAGCTGGTCGTGATGCTCGCGCCACTTGCAACGAGTGTCGCATTCATCGGACTCTACTCTGGCCCACATGCCGGCCATGCCGATGAACCGCCTCCGGCCGGTGAAGAAACATCCGAGCCGGCCCGCGTGCTCGTTCTGATCGGAGGCGGCTACCACGACTTTACCCGGAACACCGCTGCGCTGCTCGAGGGAATCGATGGACTGGATGGCGACCGCTTCGAATTTCTCGTCTCCGGCATGGGTGGAACCGACGTCGAACCGGAGCGGTTCCGTCACACCATCGACTTCACCCGCGCCGATCTCTTTGAACCGTACGACGTCATCGTCGCCCATCACCAGGGCACCTTTGATGAGTTCACCGATGAGGTGAAATCACAATTGCTGAGCTTCATCCACCGCGGCGGCGGCTACGTGGCGATCCACAGCGCCGCCGATTCACACCACGGCTGGGACGCCTACGACCGCATGCTCGGCGGGCGGTTTGAATCGCACCCGCCCTTCGGCGAGATCTCCGTAGAGGTCGAAGTGAGCGAACACGCGATCACGCGCGACCTGCCGCTGGAATGGACGCTTCGCGATGAGTTCTATCACCTGACGGACGTGGATGAAGAGAAGATGCTCGTTCTCATGCGCGGCCGGAGCCCCGGCGATCCCGACGATGCGCCGCGACGACCGGTCACCTGGGAGAGACAGTTCGGAGCGGGCCGCGTCTTCTATACCATCCTCGGCCACGGCATCGAGACCCACTCCGATCCGCGCTTTCAGCAGCTCATTCATCACGCGATCGCCTGGGCGGCCGCGGCACCGGAACCGGATGAGGAGGGAAGTTACGAACTGTTTGACGGCCATACCCTCGATGGCTGGTCGATGACCGGCCCGGGAGAGTTCACCATCGAGAACTCCGGCCAAGATGGCGTGCTGCTTGCCACCGGTGGCATGGGCATGTTGTGGTACAACGAGCGGCGTTTTCGGGATTTCGAGCTCACGGTCGACTGGAAGACCGAAGCGCCTGAGGACAACTCCGGCGTCTTCGTCCGCTTCCCCGAGCCGCCCGACTCGCCGTGGGATGCCGTTCACCGGGGACATGAAATCCAGATTCTCGATGCCGCCGAAGGCAAGCAGATGACCGGCGCGATCTACAACCACGCCCCGGCGACGAAATCCGCGTCCCATCCGGCGGGTCAGTGGAACACTTTCATCATCACCGTGAAGGGTGATTCGTACACGGTCGTGTTGAACGGCGAGACGGTCTGCTCCTGGACCGGCCCGGCGGATCGCCACGGGCGCGAAGGGTATATCGGATTGCAGAATCACAGCGCACCGGTGCGGTTTCGAAACATCCGCGCCCGGCCGCTTGGGGAGGAGTAACTGGTGGGAGAGGCACGGAGGCACGGAGGGGAAGTGACGGAGTAACGAAGTGACGGAGTGACGGAGGAGAGGCACGGAGGCACGGAGGGGGATGAAGGCATCGAGGCATCGAGGCATCGAGGCATCGAGGCATCGAGGGGTATCGACCGAGTGTCGTACGTCAGTCCGGTGATCGTCCTTCCACCAGCGCACGGCCGACTCGCTGCGCTCGCTGGCCGTGGCACCCACCCTTTGTCCACTGGGCGCCCAACTTTCGTCGGGTGATCGTCCTTCCATCTCGCACTGCCGACTCGCTGCGCTCGCTGGCAGTGGCACCCTGATGCATCAAACCCTTCGTCACTCCGTCACTTTCCCTCCGTGCCTTCCTGTCTTGAACAGGGAAACTCACCGCGGCGATCGCGGAGTGCGCGGAGGATGATTCGGAGTAGTTGCGTTACTGCAATTGAGTTGCGCTCGTTGCCTGGCGTCAGG
>SLDM01000097.1 GCA_007125255.1 Phycisphaerales bacterium | reverse complement strand
TATCGACCGATGCCTCGAAGTCGACATCGGCGACGATATCCACCGCACCATTTCCGCGGTACCAGAACGTCTCCGCATCGTAGCGCGCCTTCTGGAAGGCCCACGCATTCTCCTCCGGCGTCCCCTGCGTTCCGATCACGAAGACCATGTGATGGTTGAACGCGCTCTTAAACAGCCCCGCCCGAAGCGGCCCTTTCTCCTGCGGATCAAACGGGCCGACCACCGCCCAGGAATCATCCGCGGCGTCCCGCTCCAGGAAGAGCGTGCCGCCGCCGGGCCAGTCAATCCGGTCGAGGGTCGCGCTATCCAGCTCCATGGAGATGGGTTCACCTTCTTCCAGACCGACCAGGTCGATCGCGAGTCGGGACACGTTGTCCGTTTCGCCGGAGATGAACCCTTTCTCACCATCACGCTTCAAGCGGACTCGAGCCGGCTTCAACCACGCCTGCGGCGCGTGGATCGTGACCCAGTCCGCCGAGGCGGAGATTCCAGGGGTGGCCGTCGTGAAATCAATTCGATCCCGCTCTTCCGGTGGCGTCCGTCGTTCACGCTCAAACATCTCGAACATCGGCGGCCAGTCCATGCACTGACTCCCCCACCAGTGGCCGGCCCCCGGCCGTTCGTAGTAACTGAAGTTGGCATGAAACCGGCCGAGCCGCTCGCG
The DNA here is from genome assembly GCA_007125255.1 of Phycisphaerales bacterium. Taxonomy (GTDB): domain Bacteria; phylum Planctomycetota; class Phycisphaerae; order Phycisphaerales; family SM1A02; genus SKZB01. Next base: position 3,375 of record SLDM01000097.1, on the reverse strand, counting down.
CATGATCCGGGCCTGTTCAACCGGCACGCTCTCATCCTGATCCCCGTGCAGAATGTAGACCGCCAACCGCGCCAGGTTGGTTTCCAGGGCGAGCGTGTCACTCGGACTGACCGCACGGTTGAGCATCGCTTCATGCGGGTGATCATCATCGTAAACCGCGGCACCGGTGTATGACCAGAAACTGATCCAGCTTGCGCTGGGACCGATCGCCGCAAATCGGTCGGGATAGTGCACGCCGATCTGCCAGGTGCCGTGCCCCCCCATGGAGTGACCGGTGAGATACCGCCGTGCCGGATCGGGATCCAGTTTACGTTCCGCGATCTCCAGGACCTCCATCGCGTCGATGCGCCCCCAGTCCTCCCAGTCAAAGCCGAACGGCCGGCGATTCGTCGGGGCGACGATATGGGCCCACGGCCTGGGTTCGTAGGAGTTCGCCTGGCTCGACGCTTCAACCGACGCGCCGTGCAGCGAAAGGACCAGTCCGGGGGGCAGAGGCGGCTCCGCGTCCGCCTGACTCTCCGCCTGCTTCATCCGCGTTGCGGGCTGCACGGCGTAATACTGCAGCGAGCCGTCGATCTCGCTGCGGAAAGTTCTGCGGTGGGACTGGTCCGGGCGCCGCGTGCGCAGCGGCAGTGATCCGGTGTCCACCACCTGGTCGCGTCCATCGCGCAGGTGCAACGTGAGTTCGACCTCGCGCTCGACATCGACCGGCACCCCGGGGATCCGGAACGGGACTTTTCGCTGTGCGAACGGGCCGATGGCGGGCAACCGGGTTCTGGTCCGCGCTCCACGACCTTCAGAAGCCACGAGGGAGATGTCGTCCAGCCACTCGCCCGTGTTGTTCAGCACCACGATCGCCGCCTCACCGTGATCGGTCTCACCGATCAAAAGGTCCGGATCGGTGACATCACCGAATTCCATCTGTACCGGGCTCCGCGGCTCCTCCAGCGCAATCGTGATCGAACCGCGAACGGCGTGCACGAGAATCTCGTTGGTCCCCGCCCGAAGTTCGATCGGCAGAGCGACGTACCCCTTCTGGTACAGATCGCCGACTCTCGGTTCTCCGTTGACCCGCACCATGGAGTGGCCGGAAACGCGAAGGACGCGCGATTCGGGTGCATCGCGTTCGAGGGTAAAGAGCGCGTAACCGCCGCGGAGCGCCGCGTCCGAAAAGCGTCCCGGCTCCTCTGCCTCCAGGCGGCGCCAGGTCATCTCCTCGCCGCGCGGGGTCCTGACGGTGTCGCCCTCCCGCGGCGTCTGCCAGCTTCCGGCAATGCGCCGGTTCTCCAGGGCATCCTCCGGCAGCGCCTGGCGCCCGTAGCGGCTGACCGACTCGATCACCAGTGCTTCATGGGGCCTGATGCCGTTTTCCGGTTCGGCGTGGTTCTCGCGCGGGGATGCGCCAAGCGAACCCATGCCTGCCCCCACACCTGTCACGATGAACAGAAGAAGGAACGCGCAGAGGGTCCGACTCGACCCCCTGCCGGGCTGGTTCATTTCATTCCTGCCGCGGTTCAGGCCAGGCTTCAAGTCATGATTCATGGCGGCATCATACGACATGCGCTCGCATCCGACGGCGCGTCGCCACCGCACCGAACGGGAAAAAACAGCGCCCCGACGTCGAGCCGGGGCGCTGCAACAAGGTTTGACAATTCATGAACGCGAAAACGGGATTACTCGCAGGTGCCCCACGCGTCCAGCAGGTTGAGCAGGACAAAGACGTTGACCTCGCCGTCACCGGTCAGATCCTGCGGGCAGGGGTCGACCGGATCACCACACTCGGCGGTGGTGAGCGTGTTCGGACCCAGCGCGCCGGCGAACGGGCCGGTGAGCGAGAAGCCGTTGTCAAGCGTCGCTTCGACGTAGTAGCTGATCTCCGTCTCACATTCGATCGCAGGGAGTTCCGCCTGGAAGGTGTTCCCTGAGACCTGCGTGGCGGTCACTTCGACAAACGCGCCGCCGGCGATCGCGTAGTTGAAACGAACACTGCCGGTGTCAAGCGACTGACCAAAGGCATTCACATCGAACTGAACGGTGCCGGCGGCATCGGCGTCGATCGTCGCGGGCACCGCATCGAAGTCATACTCGATGCCGAACTGCGGCTGGTTGATCCAGACGTAGGTGCCGTTCAACTGCGTATTGCAGCGGGCCTGAACGATGTCTTTCCAACCGTTGCCGGTGATGTCGAAAACGGCGAAATCAAACGTCGCGAGACGGTGAGCAAAGGGGATCGGGTTGTCGGGGTTGCCCGTGAAGCTGACCGTATCGCCGCCGCCGTTGTTGCGGTAGACGTCCGCCCGGTTGGGGCTGGTGCAGTTCCAGAGGTCGACATCCATGTCGGCGATCAGGATGTCCTTCCAGCCGTTATTGTTCAGGTCGGCGATCACCACATTGCTGCGGAATCCACCGGAAGCCGGCAGGGCCTGCGGATTGCTCCAGGTGACCTGCGGGTTGAACGGGCTGGTGGAGGAGCTGAGGTTGTAGCGAACGACATCCGAGCCGTCACGGGCCACGACGATGTCGAGGCGACCGTTGTTGTTCAGGTCGCCCGCCGCGACGAAGTACGGCGAAGAGCCTTCGACGTTCTGGAGGCCGATGAAGTTGCCCTCATCGTTCAGGTTGTTGTAGAAGGCGTTTACCTGATACCCGCCGAGCGAGTTGACCCGCAGGATGTCGTTCAGGCCGTTCTTGTTGACGTCCGCGATCACGACTGCGGTGCCGAAGTTCGTCTGCAGGTAGTTCGTGTTGGCGACGCGCTGCGTACTCTCATCCGCGAAGAACCCGTTGCCGTCGTTGATCAGGATTCGGTCATTGAAGTCCAGCGTCTGGAACCCGCCACTGTCATAGTCGGCAAAGTACAGGTCGGGATAGCCGTTTCCGGTCAGGTCGCCCGCGTCGACCGCGCAGAAACGCGGAGCGTGAGGGGCACCGGCGTGCTGGCCGCTCGTGACGTTGCCTTCGAACTGGGGGATTCGGTCGTTCTCAAACTTCAGGCCCAACCAGTTGCCCTCTTGATCGTCGGCCTGGTTCACGTACACGCGCGGGTAGGAGATCTGCTTCGGCAGACCGTCACTGAGCGTCGGCGCGGTCACCAGGTCCAGCCAGCCGTTGAGATTGATGTCGGTGAGGACCGAATCACGATCGTTGGTGGCGGTTCGGAATCCCTGGTCACCGGCAACATCACTGCTGCCGGCGTACTCGCCGCTCCGTTCCACCAGCACGCCGCCTTCGTTCATGAAGAGCGCATTGGGCCGGCGACCGGAACTCGTCCCAACCTGCTTGCGCATCACGACGAGGTCGACCCAGCCGTTGTTGTTGAGATCGCCCCACGAGAAGTCCCGTTCCTCGTAGTCATCCTGGATGAACGCAGAACTG
>SLDM01000234.1 GCA_007125255.1 Phycisphaerales bacterium | reverse complement strand
CGAGACCGACGAACCGCTTCGGCGATACGCCGAACTGATAGACCGCATGGAGGTCGCATGATTGCGCCTGCCCGGACAGATTCGTTTCGTGTGACGATTATCCATCCCTGCGTCGGCCGGCGCGCGGGCATGAAGCGATACATCCGCACGTGGCAGATGGAACCGATCCCCGCGGCGATGGTGGCGGCGCTCGTTCCGGACGATGTCGAAAAGCGGTTCTACGACGATCGGCTCGAACCGATTCCGTACGATGAGCCGACCGATCTCGTGGCGATCAGCGTCGAGACCTACACCGCGCGGCGCGCGTACCAGATCGCCAGCGAGTATCGCAGGCGCGGGGTTCCCGTGGTGATGGGCGGCTTTCACGCCACGCTCTGTCCCGAAGAGGTGTCGCGATACTGCGAATCGCTCGTCACGGGCGAGGCGGAGCAGACGCTTCCGGAAGTGATCGACGATTACCGCCACGGCCGGCCGAAGAAGACCTACTGCGCTGGTGATCGGCCGGCATTGATCTGCACGCCGGACCGTTCCATCTTTCGCGGCAAAAGGTATCTCGGCATCCGGCTGGTCGAATTCGCCCGTGGCTGCAGGTTCAAATGCGACTTCTGCGCGATCACATCCTTCTTCAACGCCACGCAGACCCATCGGCCGATCGATCGCGTGCTCGAGGAATTGCAGCGCGTACGCCGGCGCCATCAGATGGTGTTCTTCATCGATGACAACATCGTCTCGGATCTCCAGGCCGCGAAGGAACTGATGCGGGCACTGATTCCGCTGAAACTCAGATGGGTCAGCCAGGCGAGCATCAATGTCGCCTACGACGAGGAAGCGCTCGAGCTCATGCGGCGGAGCGGATGCCAGGGTGTGCTGGTCGGGTTTGAATCGCTCAATTCGGAGTCGCTTGCCGCGATGAACAAGGGCTTCAATCTCATGGGCGGCGGTCCGGCCAATGCCCTGGCCAACTTCCGCCGTTTCGGAATCCGTATCTACGGCACATTCATCTTCGGCTATGACGCGGACACGTCCGAGACCATCAACACGACCGTGCGTTTTGCGCAGGACGAGGGACTGTTCATCGCGGCATTCAATCACATCACACCGTTCCCCGGCACACCCCTGGAAAAGCGATTGCGGGCCCAGGGGCGATTGCGTTTCGATGCCTGGTGGCTGGACGACGAGTATCGATACAACATGGTGCCCTTCCATCCAGCGAAGATGTCGCCGCAGGCACTCGAAGACCATTGCGTCAAGGCGCGGCGACAGTTCTACGCCTGGCGCAGTATCATCTCGCGCGGCGGGCACCGCGTGAACCGGAACACGGCGTTCATGCTGTTCAATTTCCTCGCCATCAACGCGATGCATCAATGGGATATCGAGGGGCGCAACGGGCTTCCGCTCGGTGATGAGTCGTTTCGGGGACATCTCCTGGAGGCGGGATGAGGGGCGCTGTGACCAGTGAAGCGGCGCGGAAACGTCAGCGGCGGACGCCGGAGCTGTCGCGCGGGGCTGCGAGGTACACCCTCCGCCTGGCCGGGCGAGGTGACGATGGCTCGATTCGCCGCCTTCTACGCGAGCGCGCGATGCCGGGGGCGATTCGCCTGAGTTTCCAGCGCGAGCCGTCGTACTTTGACGGACTCGATCGTGAATGCCTTCGACATGACACCGTTGTCGTCGAAGATCCGCATGGGGGAGAACTCATCGCGATCGGCGCGCGGCAGGTCCAACCCGCGCTCTTCGGCGGAGATTCGGTTCGGCTGGGATATCTGAGCCAGCTGCGCGTGGCCTCCGGACGGCGCATACCGCTGAGGGCGGCACGGGAGGCGTGGGCGATACTGCGGTCGTGCCGGCGTGAGGATGAACTGCCGTTTGATCTTACGAGCATCGCCTCAGAGAATCGCGAGGCCCGACGGCTGCTCGAACGCGGCGTCCCCGGACAGCCGCATTATCACTTCCTGGCGCCGTACCGGGTCCACGTGCTTGCGACGAATGTGCCCAATCGTTCGGCGCGGACGCGGGAGTTTGAGCTGCGCAATGCTGACCAGGCGACGGGGGGTGAAGCGATGGCTCTCCATGGCCAGGCATGCCGGGAAGCAAAGCTGGCAGTGCCCGGACAGCCGCACGAAGAGTCCTCTCTGCGGCTTGTCGCGTCGCGCAACGGCCGGATCGTTGCGGGACTTGCGGTAGAAGACGCCGCCGCGCGTCGGCAGTTCGTCGTGCGCGGCTATGAAGGCGCCCTGCACTGGTCGCGACCCATCGTGAATCTCGTGATGTGGATGCGTGGTGCGCCCCTGCTGCCTGATGTCGGCAGACCGCTGCGCACGGGCTCCATCTCCCGGTTGACATGCCGGCCGGGTTCTGAAGCGGCGATCGCGCCGCTGGTCGGCCACGCGGCAACACTCGCGCGCCGGCAAGGCATCGACCTGCTGCTCGCCGGCTGCGTTCCCGGCGACCCGGTCGGAGCGGCCATCGAACGCACCTTCCGGACACGCACCTATTCCAGCGCGATCTATGCCGTGGCGTGGGAACCCCTTCCGCCGGCGCTCGTGCGACTGCAGCCGCATGACCTTCACGTGGAGTTGTCGGTGCTATGAATGACCACCTCGTGCCACGTGATCAGGTGTCCCCCGGTGATCGGGCGGCCATGTTCTCGCTGCTCGACCGACACTACGAAAACGTCACGCGCCAGCAGTTCGAATCGGATCTGGAAGAGAAGAACTGGGTGATCCTGTTGCACGATGCCCGGGGCCGGTTGCGCGGATTCACAACCTTCCGGTTCGAGGCCCATGACGGCCCTGCCTCCGGTCCGTGCCATCTCGTCACCAGCGGCGATACGATCGTTGATCCGGAAGCGTGGGGCAGCACGGCTCTCCTGCGGGCATGGCTGCGCGGCGTGATGTCACTGCGATCGGCCGGTCCTGCCGCAGATCGACCGGTGTACTGGTTGCTGATCACCTCCGGGTTTCGAACCTACCGGTTCATGCCGACGTTCTGGAACGTGTTCTACCCGCGGCACGATGCCCCGACTCCGATTGCCGCGCAGCGCCGCATCGACGCCCTTGCCCGCGCCCGGTACGGCGATGCGTATGACGCGAAGACCGGCATCGTCCACCTGCCTCGCCCGCAACGGTTGCGCCCGCACCTTCAGGGCGTACCGGATTCCCGCCGCATTGATCCGCACACTGCTTTTTTCACCGAGTGTAATCCGGGCCATGCCGCGGGCGATGAGCTCGTCACGATCACGGAGATCAGCGAAGAGAATCTTACCCGCGCCGGCCGGCGCATCCTTCACATCCTACGGTCACCCGGCCGGGTGCCGAAAGTCAGGATGCCATGACTCGTTCTTTTCTGGTCAACTCGATCTGGCGCTCGATGAGCCGGAGAAGTGAGAGACGGTTTGTCCATGCGCTCATGTCTCCGGCCACCGCGCAGCAACGGCTCTTGCAGAAGATGCTGCAGAGCAATGCCGGCACCGCTTTCGGCGAACAGCATGGCTTCAGTTCAATTCGCACGGTCCGCGACTTCCAGCAGCATGTGCCGATCGGCGGGTACGAGTCGTTTGATCCGTGGATTCAGCGCATCGCGGCCGGCGAGCAGAACCTGCTGACGCGCGAACCGGTGCGGCGCCTGATTCCGACCGGCGGCTCCAACTCGGCACGCAAACTCATTCCCTGGACGAGATCTTTGCACCGGCAGTTCGGTCGCGCGATCGGTCCGTGGATCGTCGATCTGTTCTCGCGCGACCCCGAGCTGATGCGCGGCCCGGCCTACTGGTCGGTCTCACCCGGGGATTCCGGGCTCGAATCACCATCACCGTCAGGTGAATCCAACGTCGTGCCGATCGGCTTCGACGACGACAGCGAGTATCTCGGCGGCTTTCTGAAGCCGTTGATTGAGCCGACATTTGCCGTTCCGTCGCTCGTTCGGCACATCAGTGACCCGGTGGCGTTCCGGTATGTGACGTTGCTGTATCTGCTTCGCGCCGTTGACCTTCGACTGATATCAGTCTGGCATCCTTCTTTCCTGACCCTCCTTCTTGATGCGCTCGGAGATCATTGG